>CALHBL010000227.1 GCA_937930825.1 uncultured Bacteriovoracaceae bacterium | reverse complement strand
TAGAGTTCAAAGATAAATCCTTTTGTTTTTTTGTAGGAAATTAAACATATCAAAGGATTTACCTACGGCCATTACGCATGGCCGTAGGATTATGAAATCATTGAACTAATTAGTTAAAGCAGCAGTATTCTCTGCTGGCACATTTCAGCAGCAGGCACATTTCAGCACAGGCACCGAATAAAATGTGCTGTTAATAACAAGATTCAGTATTCGTGCCAGGTACTCGGGCCATTGCTTCATGTACCTGGCAGATATAGACAGATGCAATTGCCCTTCTATCCCCTTGATTTGTGACACTTTAGGTTCCAGAATTGTTCTATTGTGATACACCTCTATAATCCTTATCCATTTCCCCCTCTCTATTCAATTTTATAGTTATCATTAATTATATTTTCACTAATCCAAGGAGAACGAAATGAAAAACTTATTCATAACTACATGCTTGCTTTCAGTTTTTTGCCCAAGTTTATTTGCAAAGGAATTAGCCCAAGGTTTTAAGGCCGGCTACAGACCTGAAGTTATCGTTCAGCAAGAAGTTAATATTCAGGTAACAAGAGAACTTTGTATTCAATCTCTTTTTATTGCCTATAAACGTAATTTTAGATGTGTTATTGATGTTACTCCTAGTAAAATTGGACTTCCTTCTGGTGGAAGGATTGTCTCTAACAATCCCATTCTTGAAGATTCAAGCCATTACGATACTATTGTAAAAAATATGAAAATAAATGGGAAATTAACAAGGGTAGTTGAACTTAAGGCAAAGAAAAATCTCAATAAAAAAATTGATTTTAGATCGTACCTTAATTCAGAATTCATTGATGCAACTCTTTGGTACCACGGCAAACAAATTTCAAATAACTAATTAAGGCTTAAGAGGCATTTTATTGGTGGAGTAAGCTCCACCTTTTTTAATTTTGAAATCCGGATGCCCGATCCCGGCAATCCGGGTGCCCAATCCGCGTGCCAGCAGACCTTATGCTGACCATGCGTTAATAGATGAGTAAGTTTTCTAGAATATTTTACTTCTTTAAAAAATGCATGCCATAAAATTTTAAAATGTAGTTCTATTGTTGTTGAAAATTGATGCAGAGTCAGCATGAGGTCTGCTGGCACACATACACAGAGTCAGCATGAGGTCTGCTGGCACACATACACGGCATGAGGTCTGCTGGCACATTTCATTCTAAATATAATATCCATAATACCTTTATTCATATTATCTATTATCGGACATTTATAATTGGATAATTAATCAAAAGCTGGCACCAAGCACAATCATACAGCAGTATTCTCTACTTGAACCTTATCCGTATCCCCTTGATTTATGACACTTTAGGCTCCAAAACTGTCTATTTTTTATACGCTTCAAAATTTAGTCGACAATTTTCTCTACAAAACCCTGCCTAAGTCCCCAATACTACTCACTTCTCATTGGCCTATGCCTTGCTATTAATACAGAGACAACAGTACTCACATTTAATTCAGTAGGAACTAGAGAATGTTAAAAACAACTAAAATGGTGACCCAAGCAAAAGTACTTATGACAGTAGTCATCTCCCTTATGCTTTGCTCGATGAATCTAGCACAGGCCAAAAGCTCTGAAAGAGAATCATCTATTCCTCAGCACCTACTCAATAAGATACTTAAGAAGAAGTATCAAAAAGCAGTTGCTCCTTCTCAAGGTAAAGTTGCTAAGAATAAATTGCTACTTCCCTTCTCTCAAGACCTTCTTGTTTCTAACTTTTCAAGCTGGGGAGTAGAACCTAGCAATAAGAAATCTTCAATTAACCTTATTCCTGCTTGGCAAACATTTAAAAAGAAGAGAGATGTAGTCGTTGCTGTAATTGATACTGGTATTGATCCAACTCACCCCTTCTTAGCGAAGAACCTTGTTGTAACAAAGGGAAAGCCAAGTGTTATGAACTATGGGATAGACTTTTCTAAGAGTAAAGTTAATAAGAATCAACCCTACGATGAGCATGGCCATGGGACTCACGTATCAGGAATCATTAAAAGTGTTTACCCTAATGTTAAAATTCTTGCTCTAAAGTACTATAATCCAAAAGCTTCAGGTCAAGACAACCTCAACTCAACAATTGCAGCGTTAAGATATGCTGTAGATCAGAATGTTGATATTATCAACTACTCTGGCGGAGGACCTGAGCCAGCACTAGAAGAGCTTAAGATTCTTAAAGAAGCTGAAAGAAAAGGAATCCTCGTTGTAGCAGCTGCTGGAAATGAGGAATCAAATATAGATATTCGCTCAAATGCTTACTATCCAGCAAGCTATGGATTAAAGAATATCATTTCGGTGACAGCGCATGATAAAGATCTTCAAGTACTTAGCAGCTCAAACTGGGGCAAGAAGAGTGTTGATATAGCTGCTCCGGGATACCGAATCCGCTCAGCTCTTCCTAAAGGTCGGTCAGGATTCTTAACAGGAACAAGCCAAGCAACGGCCTTTGTTTCAGGCTCAGCAGCTCTTCTGATGAGTCAGTACCCAGACCTCACAACTCCTGAAGTAAGAGAAATATTAAAGCAATCAGCGAAGCAAGAAATGAGCTTAGCAATGAGGTGTTCAAGTGGCGGTAGACTAGACGCTGGTAAAGCTCAAGTCTTTGCGGCCCGCTACCTAGAGGCCAAGAGAACAAGAGGCCTTGCTAACAAGAGAAATAAGCTCAGTAGAGTTAAGAAGAAAAGAGTTCAAAAGAGATTAAAGACGAGAAAAGTACGCAGGCTTGCTTCTCGATCTGGAAAGATCTACTACCGAAAATCAAAATAGTCAGTGAGTATTTAGATATTTAAAAACCAAGAAAGATGCAATCACAACCGCAACTATACTAAAGAGAAACTCTACTAAGAGTCCGTTACTAAAGAGCTGTAAAAAATTCGCCTTTTTACCTGAGCCCACAACAAGTTCAGAATTTCTTAAAGAATTATAAAGCTGAGGCGCAAGAGGATGCTTCTCTCCTCTATCAACGAGGGCCCATAGAGCACTCCCACTTCCTCCAACTTCTCCATATTCCTCAATGATTTTTGACGCTTCAAAGAGAAAAGCTTTTCTCTTCGAGATATCCTCTTCCGTTCTATCAAAGAAGTATTCAGTAAGGAGCTCAAACCTCTTCAGTAAAGCTCTCTTATATTTATGAGTGGCACTTCTTTTGAGAAAAATCTTTCTGGGTAAGTACTTTAAATAGAATGGTGAATTGAGGATAAAGTCATCCTTCATAACAAAGAAACTTCTCTCTCCAAAAGGCTCGCCAATCAAGTCGACCCAGAACTGCAACCCACAGGACTCACACTCCTTCTCAGTGATAAAGACTGAGGAGCAAGAAGGACAAATCTTAGTGACTTTAACCTTCTCAAAAGGACGCGCGGCGGTAAATATACTCTTCTCTGTTTCGTTTTGAGGCATAAACAACTTTTACCACCCCCGGAGCATTTGGCAAATAGTCCCTATAAAGAGATCATGGTAATTAATCTTTTACTGCAGGTTCAAAAGCTGGAAATCTTTAATCAATTGAGTATATACCGCTACTGGAAAGGAATTCAATTAGCACGCCTGACGGCGCGTAACTTGAGTCTTTGTACCATCCGAGTATACAAGTCTTTTAGTGAGTTTTCAATACTTGAAAACTCAAACAGGAGGACTATAAGAGCATGAATTTATTTAAGATAAACTCTAAAACTACTTCCTACTTACTTCCCTTTATTGGAGGGGCGCTCTACCCACTTGGGTTCCCCATGAAAGTAATCCCTCATTTTATCGGAGCTTCTTTCATAGGTCTTATCCTCTTCTTTCAAGCCCTTCCCCTTGACTTAGGGAAGAGTACGACTCCTCTGCCCTTAAAAAGAATATTACTAAGCGTTCTGTGCTTTTCAATAGGCTACTGCCTCTTTGGTTATTACTGGATCCCCTACACCTTTGAAGAATTTGGAAATATTCCCTTTCCCCTAAGTACAATAATTGCCTCTCTCTTTTCGCTTATCATCGTTCCTCAATACATCTTCTTTGTCTTAATTCTCTTCATTTACTCTAAACTGCGGGCGAGACCGATATCGCTTACCTCAAGAGTAAGCACTAGGAATATCACTTTCTCCATTCTTCTTGTGCTTTTAGAAAATTTTATTCCCCAACAATTTCCGGCCCATATTGGTCACACATGGCTACAGCTTGCGCCTTATTTAGGATTAAGCCCATACTTTGGCGTGCCTCTTTATAGTTTCTTTAGCTACTGGTTAATTCTTACTATCGTAAGCTGGTGTAAAGAAGAAGGAGGAGACCGATTAGCTCTTATTTGCTTCTTTCTTTTTCTGGGACTTAATATAGTCCTTCCTCTGCAATACAGTACTATTAATTCTCAAAGAACTTCTAACCTACGTTTGGTTCAAGCGAATATTGGAAATTCTGCGAAGGTCAAGTCAGAACAGGGTGATCTAGGCTCAACTGAGGTAATATACGAGCGCTACAAGAGACTCTCCATTGTAAAACCCACGCAGTTTGAAAAGATCGACTTAATTCTATGGCCTGAAACCGCTTACCCTCGCCTTCTTAATACAGCATTAATGAAAGTCTCCCCTCATTCAATCCCTACGACCATTCGAGATGTTGTCGAATCAGCAGGTGCCCCACTATTCTTTGGTGGCTATGACAAATCAGGGAATACCAATATGAACTTCTATGAAACAGAGTTCAATTCTGCTTTTCATATCTCAAAAGAAGCAACCCTTAAGGAGGTTTACCACAAGAGACTACTGATCCCCTTTGGTGAAAGTCTTCCCTTTGGTTTTTTAAACGCCTCCATTGCTCCCTTTATAAGAAATATTTCCTTCTTTGCTAGAGGAGATCGCTTTCCCGTTTTCTACCTGGAGAATAAACAAAGATTTATTTCAGTCATCTGCTATGAAATATTATTTAGCAGCTTTATTCGGAACTACCTCAATGCAGTCGATGATCATCCAGATTTTCTTGTGAATTTAACTAATGATAGTTGGTATGGGGAAACAAGTGAGCCCTATCAGCACCAGTTCCTCAGTCACTGGAGATCTCTAGAGTTTCAAATACCCATGGTTCGCATGACCAATACTGGAGTCACGAGTATCCTCTACCCTGATGGCTCAGAATCTAAAAGGTTGGAAGTTTTTAAAGTTGGAACCCTCGATATTCAGCTTCACCTGAACAAATCATAACCAACGTTATTTCAGCGGTGGGGCTTTATTCCATGCTTGGCCGTAATGCTCTTAGTACTTATATTAAGCTGGCTAATTGAACGTTTTAGAGACCCTCTTTAAAGAGATCGTGCAATCTTAGAATCCCTTTAAAAATACCATCATCCACTACAGGTAAGAGCGAAAAGTGATTCTCCCTACTCTCCATCAATGCTAACGCACTACTAGCGAGTGCATTCTCCTCTATCGTCGTTGGCCGAATATTAATGATTTTCTTCACTGGGCAATTAAGCTCAAAGTTATCTTGTGAAAGGAGCCTTCTTATATCTCCCTCAACGAGCAGCCCTAATAGTCTTGAGTCACTATCTATAACAACAGCTGCTCCAACTGGCTTTGCTGTCATGGCCATAATCGCTTCTTTTAAGGTTTGTCCCTCTGACAAAGTGGGGCAATCATCCGCTTTTATCATTAAGTCTTTTACTTTCAACCTTAGAGATTTTCCCAGCTTTCCTGCTGGGTGATTCTGGGCAAAGCCCTCCTTAGATAATCCTGTGAGATGCTCAAAGACCACCGCCATTGCATCCCCTAAGGCCATTGTTAGAGTAGAGCTTGTGGTTGGTGCTTGATTATTTAAACAGACTTCCTTCTCAACTTGGCAGTTAAAAATAGTTGAGCACTCTTTAGCAATGGGAGATGAGGGGTTTCCTACCAGTGCAATTCGTCTGGCCTGAGGCATAGGAAGATAGGGAATTAACTTTAAAATTTCATCTGCCTTACCTGAGTAGGAAATAAGAACAACAGCATCTTTTTCTCTCATATTTCCAAGGTCACCATGAAGGGCCTCTGTCGGATGGATAAAAATACTTGGCAGGCCAAGAGAGGTGAAAGTTGCCGCACATTTAGCCCCTACTAACCCTGATTTTCCCACACCACAGAAAACTAAGCGCCCATCACATAGAATAAGCTCTTCAAAGAGCTTAGCAAGCTCATCAGCATCCTTTTCTTCGATCCTCTTAGAGGCCAATAGCAATGATTCCGCTTCCGATGCCAAGACATTGGCCATGATCGAGTGATAACCCATGGTGCTCTTCCTTTAAATTTGTATAAACCCTATTTAGTAACAAAAATTTCTTATCATTTGCACTTAACTAGACTCAGGTTAGAATATAAGTAATGAATAGACGATACTTTTTCCACAAATGGCTAACCGCGACATTACTCATAAGCTCAGTAATTCTTCCAAGCTGCAGTAGCTATGAGCAATTCCGTTATATAACTGAAGAATTTGAAATACCTAATAAGGTCTTTAAGAGTGACTATAACCAAACATGGCTTGCGACCTTGCAAGTGATGAAGAAGTACAACCTAGAGCTTACAAACCAAGAAGCCGGAATCATCAAGACAAGATGGATTGATAACACCCTCGAAGTTAACTTTGCTGATAGCTTCGGCTCCAGTGACTCCGTTAAGGCCGCTAAGTTCAAGCTTATCATTAATATTGTTAAAGGCTTTAGGTCCAGTAGAGAAGTATCTAAAGTAACTGTCTTTCGCCGGCAAATGATCGAACAAGACTTTCTACAAGGCTGGAAGGTTATTCCAAGTGATGCTATTTTAGAAAAGACTATAATCTATAGAATTGAGAGAAATCTTCAGATTGCAGAAAAGCTTAAGAAAATTGAAGATCAAAAGTCTAAAGAATTAGAAGCCAACTTCTAAATTGTTTTATAACTAATTCCTACTTTCTTCCAGAACCTTCTCTTCATTTTCGCCTCAGCTGGAGATTTCTTGCCTGTTATTTTGCTTAGTGAGTAGTCAATCGCTTTAAAAACATCTTTATACTTATCTTTTTGGGCCATGCTTAATAATGGCTTTATTGCCTTTTTAAATTTCAAGTCGCCAATTGTCTTAATTGCTTCTTTAATAAGATTTGTTCTCTTTTTGGTGCCCTTCTTAGGCAGGTAGTAGTTGCGCTTGTCATAGAGCATCCCCCACACAGCGCTAGCATTCTTAGTAAGGGATAAGTTTCTAATATTCTGCAACGCTTGTTTGCGGACAATAAAACTCTTATCCTTTAAGGCCTTAGCATAGAGACCTGCGTACTGGTCTTGCTTTAGGGCAAGTAGTGTCTTTAAAGAGGCCATTCTCATTACCCAGTTTGGGTGTTTTAAGAATTTAGAAATAAACGGACCACTCTTCTTACCCATAATTCGGCCCACAAGAAATGTAGCGACCCATCGATTCTTATCTGGATATGCACTAGACTTCATGACTTTTATTAATGAAGGAATCGCTTTACCTGAGTAATTCAAGGCCTGCTTCTTGAGTAGCCCCACCTGTTTGTTACTTAAGTCTTTTTTAAATTCACTTAATAGAACCTTCTCAATGCCAAGAGTTTTTCCCTCAGACCTAATAGGCAATTGAGAAGGACGCTTTATCGCTGAACTTGAAAAAACACTACTACTATAGATTCCTAAAGTAAGAATTAGGTATGGCAATCTTGAACTTATTTTTCTTAAATTATTCATTTTGTCCCCTAATCTTTAACCGAGCATTTTTTCAAATTCACTAAGTAATTCAGCTGCAGATTTCTGCTCACCTTCATTACTAGGAATATCAGACATTTCTTCAGCAGCAGCTGTTGCTTCGTCTCCAGCGGCCGGATTCTCTTCGGCCTTAACCTCTTGAGGCGGCTCGACGGCGGCAACCGGTACTTCCGCAGGGGCGGCAGGTTCACCACCCTCACCTTTTAATTCAGCGACAGTCTGCTTGAGCTGCTCATTTTCTTGTTGAAACTTTTTAAGGTTAGCGAGATCTTCTTCAATAATAGCGTACTCCATGAGGCGCTCTTTCAAAGTATCCCTTTCAGAATTGGCAGCATCGAGAAGCGCCTGTAATCCAGCATCTCCTCCCCCTTCAGCCTTAGCAGCTTCAAGTGCCGCATTAGCTTCTTCCAGTTGCGCCTTTAAGGAGTCACGTTCATTTTTAACAATCCCGTGCTCTTCTTCACTAATACCGCCACCACTAGACGCTCTAGCAGCTTCAAGCATTTTCTCTAGCTCAGCGATTGTTGTATCTTTTTGACCAAGCAAAGCTTTTAAACTAGAAATTTCAGCGTTCTTCTGGGCCATCTCTTCAGTTGAAGCTCCACCAGCAAGAATCCCTCCTTGCGGAAGATCAGATGTTGGAAGTATTGAAGGTATCCCTTCACTTAACTCAAGACCTCCTCCTCTAAAGAGAGAAGACTTTAAAGCTGTTGAGTTCGCTATAATAGAATCAAGATAATTCTTAACAACTGAAGCAGGTATTTGGTGAGTGAGTTGGTGAAACTTTCTTCTATTGTAAAACCAATAGACCAGTAAGAAAGCAAATACTATAGCGAGAATTGCTAGAGAAATACTTATTGTTTCGTCAGTAAACTGAGTGAGAACGAGTCGAATCGAATCCACAATATCCATCCTTGGAAGTCTTTACAGAGGGCAAACTTTCCCCTCCTATCATACTAAAATTATAGCGTTTAGAGTCAATTAGTGTCAACGCGCAATAACTGTCACCCACACTTATCAACTATTGATAGTACACAGCAACTCTTTAGAAATTTTTCTATTTGAGGCAACAATAGTTGACTGAAAAGGATGGAATCGCTCTGATTCATAATTAGTTACAACCGCACCAGCTTCTTTACAAATAAGCCCTGCAGCCGCCACATCCCATGGAGCAAGGCCCCTCTCCCAAAATCCATCAAAAATCCCCTGGGCCACAAGACATAAATCAAGGGCAGCACTTCCCATTCTGCGAATACCTCTAGAGTTCTTCATCATCTTGAGAAAGAGCATAAATTCTTGATCAAATTCGGCACCTTTCTCACAAGCAAAACCAGTAACAAGTAACGAATTCTTTAATTTCTTAGCTGCAGTCCCTATTTCTAACTTACGCCTTCTCTTACCAGGGGCAGACAGAAAAGCTCCCTTTCCTTTAAGCGCTGTGAAAAACTCTCCAGATGAAGGCCGATAGACTAAACCTAGAATAGGAACGCCTTTTTTAACTAAGCATATGCAAACACAATAATAGTCTAAATTATTTAAGAAATTTGTAGTCCCATCTAACGGATCGATTATCCAAGCGTAATCATGATCGAGGAAGTGACGGTAAGCTTCAGGCTTTCCGCCAAATTCAAGGAAAGCACTTTCTTCTGCTAAGAAAGTTGCAGACCCAATAAGAGGCTTAAGCTTCTTTATTATAAATTTCTCGGCTTCAACATCAGCTTCGGAAACAACCCCTTGTGCCTCTTTAGAAGTTATCGTTAAGCTCTCTAGTTTTCGCCGCCGTTTCTCAAGTCTTTTACCGGCCTGTTCGGCAATCCCGCAGACTTCTTTTAAGAGCAAGTTAAGCTGGCCTTCACTTAGTAATTTCTTTTTAGTTGTCATCAATTCCGCTTCCCTCTTGATTCTTAAGAACTTCCTCAATATCTTCTTCGCTTAAGCCTTCTTTAGAGGGGGCCTTATAAGTCTCCGTTAGCCATAGACCAAGATCAACTTCTTTACACCTCGTACTACAAAATGGCCTAGCGCTAGAATCATAGTAATTAAAAATCTCTTTGCACTTTGGGCATTTAACTTCAATTATTTTTCCACTTGCCATAGAACCCTACTCGTATCGTAACAGCTACGATCAAATTTACTTTGTAATATATTATAATAATTCTCATTATCTCTAAAGGTGTGACCATCAACAGAGGTGATAGGAGTTAGCCCTCTTAAGGAATTAACAAAGAAAGCTGCACTAAATTGATCAACATTGTCTTTATTAATGAAGTCACTCACAACTTTAAGATCGCTCAATCCTACTTTTAAACCTAGCCCTTCAACAATTGTAAATCGGCTTCTTGGCGTCACCCATTCCCTCTTCTCCCTATGAAAGAGAATAGTATTAGCTACTGCTCCTTCCATAATATTATTTTCTAAATCGTAGAACAGGGGCTCATTTTCACTATTTCTTCTTACTCTTAAGGTCTCAGCATAGGAGCCTAGCTTTACGAAAGCTGGCCTGGATACACTTAAACTAGGACAAGTCACCAATTCAGCACTACAGCTTGACCTCTTTACACTCTCAAAAGCTGAAACCTCTAAGAGATGATGCATTCTCCCTTCCATATTCTCAAAGAAAGTTACTCGAATTTTGTAATCCTTACTGCGCTCTTTTTTTAAAATTGTTTTTTCAGTTAGAGGCTTCAAAACGTCTTCGAGACTAACTCCCGGCTCTTGACCAAATAACCAAAGAGCTGCTTTTTCTAATCTTTCTTCGTGGGCACTGTAGAAGGACAACTTCCCTTCTCTAATGAGGCCCGTCGTAAAGATGCTCTTGCCCCAATAAAAGGCAGTATTTTCAAAGCTTGCGGCAGAAGAGCTCAAATCCTCGGAGTCCAGCAGTACTAATTTCTGATTCGCTAAATTCATAGAGCGCTTCCCTACTGAAAAATTTAATCATCTGAGTATAATCAAGCTTTACCTCAGATTTCTAGCTTGATACTAGCAAGACTAATAAAAAAGGAGAAGCCAAGCATGCAAAGCTTTAACGCTGAAGAATGGAATAGAATATGCCTTGTTGGTCTTGGTTCTCAGGGAAAGGCATGGGCGAGTAACCTCATTGATAGCGGCAGAGCAGTTGATGTCTTCTTAAGAAATCCCTCACAATATAAAGACCTTCTCCAAAGAAAGTCTCTGAAAGAAGCAGTAGACCTTGAAGAATATAAAGTTATCCTCCTCCTTATTCCTGACAATCAGCATAAAGCCTTTTTAAAAGACAATGCACCCTCCCTTACTAAGGGCACTTCAATTATCTATGCCCACGGAGCTAGTATGATTGAAGAAGACCTCCATCAATCCTATCCCCAGTTTAATCACTTTCTCTTGGCCCCCAAGGCCATAGCTAGTGAAGTTCGCTTCCAATATGAAAACTCTGGAAAACTTGGCGCGGTCTACAGTGTTGAATACTCAGATTTAGAGAGGAAAGATGCCGCTAAGGGCCAGCTCCTCAAGCTAGCGAAGGACCTTGGTATAACCGCAGGCCCTTATGAAACAACCTTCTATCAAGAAGCCTGTGCAGACCTATTTAGCGAGCAAAGCCTTCTATGTGGCCTCATTCCTCACGCTGCAAAGCATAGTTTTGACGCACTAATAAGAAGAGGCTTTACTCCGGAAATTGCCTATATGGAATGCTGGCTGGAAGTTAAACTCATTGCTGATACAATGGTAAAGAGAGGCCCTAGCGAGCTCTTTGACTTGATTAGCCCCCATGCTCTAAAAGGCGCAGAGATCGCTCAACAGAGATTCTTTGACAAAGGGTATCATGAAATTCTAGAAAGGTTATTATCCGAGATAGAAGATGGAACCTTTTTTAAAAGCGCTAATGCTATTGATGAGAAGTTGCTGAAAGAAAAATATAGAGAGTACTGGTCAAAATCAAAGCTCCAGCAAGTTCATGACAAACTTAAAAAAGACTTAGTTCCTTAGGAAGCAGCATGAAGAAAATATTAAATACACGGCAAATTAAAAAGAGAAAGTTAGCACAGGGAGAAGCTCCTTTGTCTATGCTGACAGCTTATGACTTTCAAACGGCTCAGATGCTAGACTCTACCGACCTAGATCTTATTCTCGTCGGTGACTCTCTAGGAAATGTTATCTTAGGTTATGAGACAACTGTAGAAGTGACCCTCAATGATATGATCACTTTTGGAAGTGCTGTAAAAAGAGGTTCTCCCAATAAGTTTGTTATTGTCGATATGCCCTTTGGTACTTACTCAAGCATTGAATCAGGTTTAAGCAATTCAATATCTCTCTTTCAAAAAACTAAAGCTCAAGCTTTAAAATTAGAAGGTGCTGGCCCGACGATAGTAAAACTCATTCAAGAAATGACCGCAACAGGCATTCCCGTAATGGGCCACATTGGGCTCACTCCTCAAAGTGTTCATCAGCAAGGTGGTTACTATACCCATGGTAAGTCTAAACAAAGAGAAGAGCAGCTGATCAGTGAAGCAAGAGCTTTAGAAGAAGCAGGTTGCTTCTCGATCGTTTTAGAATGCATTGAACCGGCACTTGCCAAAAAAATAACAAGAGAGCTTAGTATTCCAACAATAGGCATTGGCAGTGGTACCCAAACCGACGGGCAAGTTCTTGTCACTAATGATCTGCTTATGTTAGGCCAAAGTACACCTCCTGCTTTTTGCAAACCAATTGCAAATCTCTTTAAATTAAAGCAGGAGCTCATCAATAAATATCTTGGGCAATTAAACCCACCCCATAATGAAAAGCTAGAACCTAAAGTTCAATGAAACCTGGCCTAGTTTCCACCATACATCAGCTTCACCAGAGCATTGATCAAATTGATCTTCTTACGGTTGATGCAGGAAATTCATTTATCAAAGAAGGCTCTTTTGAAGAGGGTACTTTAAAAGAAATCAATAAAATCGGCCCAGAACAACTTAAGAATCAAGCAAAGTGTGATCGCATTATTTGCAGTGTCCGTAAAAATATAAGAAGTTCATTTACTTGGAAGAAAGCTACTTTCCTAGGCGCCCCCATCCACTACGAAGAAACCCTTGGCCATGATCGTCTTGTTTGCGCCTCTCACTTATTTCATGTGCAAGAGCTTTTCAAGCGCTCCATTCTACTGGTAGACAGTGGCACTTATATCACCCTAGATCACATAAGCTCATCTGGTCACAGCGGTGGCTTCATCTTCCCAGGTCCTGAAGTTTTCTTAAACTCCTATAGCAACGGAGAGCTCCTTCCAAGACTGGTAAAGAAGGAAGACTCTGCGGCCATAGCTGCGCCAACCTGGCCAACCTCTACCGAAACGGCCATTAGAGGAGGAGCGGAAGTTTACCTTGCTGGACTTACTCTTCAGATTGAGAAAATGGCCCACCAATCTAATTCTATTATTCTTTTTACAGGAGGCTCATCCCATCTTCTTGAAAGTTTCCTCACCTCTCAGGCCAATTATGAGTCTTTTAAAGACCTTATACATTTTTCTCTCTATTTTACTCATAGCAAAAATGGCCAATCCTTAGAATTTTTGAAATAAAAGAGCATGAAAATTACTCTCGGTGTCACTGGCTCGATCAGTGCTTATAAATCAATTGAACTTTTAAGACTGCTTATAAAAGAAGGCCACGAAGTCAAAGTTGTCTTAAGTGCAGGAGCTTTAAAGTTTGTTAAAGCAGAACTCTTCTCTTACTTGGGGGCCTCAGATGTCTTTACACCTGAGGATGACTTTAGCTTTCCTCATAATTCCAAGACAGCTTTAAAAGGTAATGTCCTCCATGTTGAGCTGGCCAAGTGGTCTGATAAACTTATCATTGCTCCTCTAAGTGCAAATACTCTTTCAAGTTTTGCCAGCGCAGGGGCCTGTGACTTATTGACATCTCTTTTCTTAGCTTGGGAAAGACACAAGCCGATTTTAGTTTTCCCTGCCATGAATACTCAAATGCTCTCTCACCCATTTGTGCAAGCAAACTTTGAAAAATTGGCCCAGCTAGAAAATATTTTTGTAGCTCCAACACAAGCGGGAACCCTTGCCTGTGGGGATGAAGGAGCTGGCAAACTCCTTGAAGTTGATAAGATATTTCATCTCTCAATTTCTCTTAATCCTGGGCAAAGACCCAAAGAAACTAAGAATATTCTGATGAGCGCTGGAGCTACTGTTGCCCCACTCGATAGTGTCCGCTATCTTACCAATGCCAGCTCTGGAAAAACTTCAATCCCCTTTATTATTGAAGCGCTTAACAGTGGTCATAAGGTCACTGTTGTCGCTGGTACTTTTGCTACAGAATCACTCGACTTCTTTAGTGACCACCCTAACTTTTTACTCAAGAGAGTTAAAACAACAAATGATATGTTAGAGAGTATCGATCAATTCTTTCCTAAGAGTGACATCTATATTTCTATGGCCGCAATAGGCGATATTCACTTTGAGTCCAGTCAATCTAAAATTAAGAAGTCAGAACTAAACTCAAGCCTAGCGATATTGCGATCAGTTGATATACTCAAAACTATGTTAGAGAAGAAGAAAGAACATCAAATACTCATCGGCTTTGCTGCTGAAACAGAGCTTACCGACCAAGTGCTCGTTAAGAAAATGAAAAGAAAGCCTGTAGATATGCTCATTGGAACAGAAGTTGACTCGGGTCTGGTAGGCAACTCCTCTCTAAAAGGTTTTCAAACAAATTCAGCATTCTACCGTATCGTTGACTCAGACCATAGAATCACACCCTTAGTTGAGTTAACTAAAGGGCAACTGGCCAAGATTGTGGCCCATAAGTATTTCTAACTATGAAGATTATAAAAGAAAAGAAAGAATTAATTGATTGGCGTAGTGAAAATTTAGACTCGCCCTCTTTGGTACCGACCATGGGTAACCTGCACGACGGCCATCTTAGCCTAGTAGGAAAGGCCTTGGAAGTGGCCCAAACTTGTGTCGTCTCAATCTTTGTGAATCCCCTTCAGTTTGCTGAAGGTGAAGATTATGAAAAATATCCTAAAACTTTTGAATCTGACATCGCAAAGCTTCAAAAGATTGAGGATGCCTCGGGTAAATCAATAGTTGTCTATGCCCCACAAGACCCTAAGCAAATCTATCCAAATGAAAATAAGACATTTATAGAAGTTAAAGGCTTAGATGATTTCCTCTGCGGGAAGTTTAGACCGGGTCATTTTACAGGTGTCACAACTGTTGTTTACCATCTCTTTAATCTCATCAGACCTAAGATTTCTTTCTTTGGACAAAAAGACTATCAACAACTCTGTATTATTTCTAAGATGACTAGAGACCTAGGTCTTCCCGTAGAAATTGGTATGGGAGAAACGATACGAAGCGATAAGGGCCTAGCGCTATCTTCGCGCAATCAGTACTTGAGCGATTCGCACAAGTCAGATGCTCTCACACTCAGTAAAACTCTGAAGCAAGCCGTTGAGGTTTATCGCAAGAGTGGCTTAGCTGCAGCTCAAGAATTTATAGAGAATGTGAAAGAAGAAGATCGGCGTTTTCAATACCTAAAAATTCTAGATGCCTTAAGTTTAAAATCACCAAGTAGCGAATCAAAGAAACTTGTTGTTGCGGGTGCATTCATCCTAGGAGATACTCGTCTGATAGACAATTTTCTCATCTGATAACCTAAGCATAGGAAAACTTCGTGCTCGATAATGAATTTCATATCTCTTTAGATGCAAAAGCCGCCCTTGTCTCAATTATTTGTCCAAAGTTTGATGAGCATAAAACCGAAGTTGAAACGGGCAGATCCTTAACAGAGTTAAGAGAATTACTCCGTACCCTAGGAGTTGAATCAGGCTACCAATACGTGCAAACGAGAAATAGTCTCGACCCCGCAACAATCTTAGGCTCCGGTAAGCTTAAAGAAATTGCAGAAAAAGCAATAAGTGAAGATGCCACGCTTCTCGTCTTTGATTTTGAATTAACAGCTTCTCAAATCAGAAATATTAGAAAGATAACCGGACTCTCAGTCGTTGATAGAGTCCATGTGATACTAGAAATTTTTGCTCGGCACGCCAGAACAAGAGATGCTAAAATACAAATCGAAATTTCTCGCCTTCAATATGTCCTGCCTAGACTCTCAGGTTTCTGGACTCACTTAGGCCGGCAAAGAGGTGGTGTCGGTGTAAAAGGCGGAGAGGGTGAAAAACAAATTGAGCTCGACAGACGTATTATCCGGCAACGAATCGAGTTCTACAAAAAAGAGCTCAAGCTCTTAGCTAAATCAAGAGAACAACAAAAGAAGAAGAGACAGAATCAAGCTGTTACTGCGGCCCTCGTTGGTTACACAAATGCAGGGAAGAGCTCTGTTATGAATAGACTCTGCCAAGTAAGTATCAAAGAAGAGAATAAACTCTTCGCTACCCTTGACTCTACCTTTAGAACTCTTAATCCCGATACTCACCCCCCAATGATTCTTATCGATACGGTTGGTTTTATTTCTAACCTTCCCAATACACTTATTGATGGTTTTAAAACAACATTAGAGTCAGCCTTAGAAGCTGATCTTCTTATTATTGTTTGCGATATTTCAGATCCTAATTATAAGAAGCACCTCAAGGTTACTGAAGAAGTTTTAGCAGAGCTCGGAGTTGGCCCTGGAGAAAAAGAGCGCGTTATTGTTTTTAATAAGAAAGACCTACTCAATGATCCTGTTAAAGCAAAAATTATTAAACGCGTTCACCCTAATTCATTTGTTGTAAGCTCTTTTTCTCAAGAAGATATGAATGAACTGCGCTCACACATCATTAACTACTTCCTCTCCAAGCAAGAACAATTCGATCTATTTGTTCCCTATGATGAAGGCGCTGCCCACTCTGCAGTGGCCTCAAAAACTAATATCTTAGTTACTAGAAATCATGAAAAAGGCATCTTCTATCAGGTAAGAGTTCCTGACTTTATTTTTCATCAATTGGGTCTTCATTCCTTTATTTTGAAACCTGAAGAAACTAAAGAGTATGAAAAAATGGAAACTTTTGAATAAAGTGGAGTAGTGATTGGAACACTAGTATAAGTATCCACTTCTAAAGTAGAGCGTGACAGAGAACACAAGAAAAACTGTACCCAAGCCTATGTAAACGATTATTTCATCTCTATCCATAGTACGCTTATCGGCTTATCAACTCTTAGATTTAGTAAGAAGTTCATTTAAAATGAGTTCAATTTCGTTGGGCTTAAAGGGCGTTTTGAAGCTCATTACGTCGTAATCATCCGTTTTTGCTGAGCCTATAACCGCCACAGGAATCTGCGAAACTTCAGCCTTTATCAGCTTAGCCGCCTCTTCTTCACAAATACCAGCGCCTAAGACAATAATATCAGGTCCAAAATCACGGCAGCGGAAGCCAAAGTCATCAAGACTCTTAAGCGTATAAAGCTTCCACTCACTATCTCTTAAGTAGCTTATCCAAATATTAATCTGCAACGGGTTGGCATCAACTAAAAATACTTTTTTCATGGTAGACAAGTATCCTCTTTGTTACTTTGTAGTCATCTTTGTAGAGGCCTTAGCGACAAGAATGCCTCAACTTGAGTATTAAATATGTCTTAACATACTAGAGACAACAAAAGTGGACAGGCAATGGATAAGAAGAATATTTTCGTTCAAGACAGCGAGGGAACGACCTTAGGAAGCTTTAATTTCGAAAATAGAGATGCTGCTTTTGACCTGGCCTGCCAACTAGAAGAGATGGGTATAGAGGTGAAAATTGTCGAACCCTCTCTTCCAGAAACCTTAATAGCAAGCTTAGGGGCCTCCCCATCGGATAAACAGACCCTTAAAAGAGAGATTGAGAACGAAATTGACGATCACAATGAAGAGACCCCCCATAAACACTAGAGTTCACTCCTAAAGAGCCGGGTCATTTATGCTCCACAATAACCCAATAGAACAGCTAATTCCTAACATTCTCTACCAATGACTCATGTATCTATGTAATTAACCAAAAGCGATATGAAAACCATAGGGTGCATGATACGAAAGTGTCCTTTAGCAAAGAACTTTGGCCAATTAAACGCAATGCGACAGGAAGCAGAAGCAAGTATAAACGGGAGAAGTAGATATGAAATTTACATTATTTTCGACGCTAGACCTTCAGTCTCATAAGACAATGATTGTCGATGGCGGGCAAAGAGTAAACTATCTTGCTTTTGCTGAAGATAAGTTTGAAGGTATTCCACCACTAGTTATACTTGGTGGGGCTTTTCAAAAATTTCACTCTTTTAAAAAAGAAGTCGAAAACCTCTGTAAGCATATGCCAGTAATTCTCGTAGACCTTCCAGGTCAAGGTGGCAATAACCAACCTTCTAAGGATCTCTCTTTTGAAGACTATGCCCAAATATTAAAGAAATTTACTGACAAGATGGGTTTGAAGACAATCACACCAGTCGCTCTAAGCTATGGCTCGGCAATAGGTTATACTTTTGCAGCACTGTTCCCAGAAAGTACTCATAGACTCATCTTAGGCGGGACAACTCCAAAGCTCAGGAAGTCCACTCGCATTCTTTTAGAAGAGAGCCTAAAGGCAATGGAAGAAGGAAGGATGAAAGACTTCTCAACAGGAGTTATTCTTAACCTTTTCAATTACTCACAAAGAAAGAGAACAAAAATTCCAAGAATGCTTATTAGAGGATTTCTTAAATCACTTATGGGGCTTTCTGAAGAAGATAAGGCACGATACTACGCTAATACTAGCAGACTACTGCGCCTTGATGGTCTTGGTGAGCTAAGCCCTCAGTGCGAGACCCTGGTTCTAGCTGGTGAGTTTGATAACTTTACGACTCCTAGTGAATGTCTTGCTGTTGCCAATATGTGTGAAAAGCCCACTGTTGGTATTTTAAGAAATTGTGACCACTTAGCTCCCTTTGTTAAAAAAGAGCTCATGATTAATACCTACAAATCATTCGCCCTAGAGGGCAAAATTATAGAAAGTGAGGGAATCTCTCTTTACAAGGGTACTGAAATTCCTCTTGAGAAGAAAATTCTAGAGCCTCGCTGGAGCTACTCCGGTGAAGCGAAGCTTAAGTGCCCAATCTCTGATTGGGAACAAATGGTTAGCATTGTTGACTTCAATTCCTATGGTCTAAAGATTGATTTAAAAGACAAGTTTATCTCCAATGAGAGGCTCAGAAATCTCAATGTTGAGTTTATGGGTAAGGACTTAGAGCTTGAGGCGATCTTCTTTGATAGCACCAGAGAAGGTCTTCGGGGTGTCTTTAAGAGATACGACTTTGATACTTATGAACGCCTTGAAAAATTCCTCGCTAATTTAGACGCTAGCACTCAAATTTTTACTCCCCAACCCCTTTAAGTTTCCTCTATTATAACCTTATGACAATATGGTTATTTTATATGGTGCTTGGCATCCTTGTTGGAATAGTTTCGGGTCTCTTTGGAATAGGTGGCGGCATCCTCATGGTTCCAAGCCTCTTCTACTGCTTTAGATTAACAGGTGTCGCCGATGACCTTGCAATCTATATGGCCACACGCACCTCACTAAGCATTATTCTCTTTACTAGCTTCTTCTCAAGCCTTTCCCATCACAAGCATAGCCCACTACTTTGGGGTATTTTAAAGCAGCTTTCAATTTCAGTTATTCTTGGAACCCTCTTTGGTATCTTTATTGTGAGCTCTATTCCAGGTTACTGGCTTGAGGTGATCTTTATGATTTACGTAACTCTGATCTCCTTAAAAATGTGGTTTGGATTTAAAATTGATGCCTCTTCCAAGCCGAGCTCAACAAATCTTCTCATCAATTCTGCAGCAGGTTTTATTATAGGGCTTAAATCAGCAATCCTAGGAATTGGTGGAGGTACAATTAGTATTCCCTTCCTTACATGGCAGAGAGTTCCCATGAAGAATGCAGTTGGTATTTCTGCGGCCTTAGGTTTTATCATTGCTGTTTTCGGAACGTCTTATGGCCTATTAAAAGGTCACAACTACTCAGGGCTTCCAGAGCATACACTTGGGGCCATCTACCTACCGGGACTTCTAGGAGTGACCTCTACTAGTATACTGATGGCAAGATTTAGCTCTAAGTATGCTTACAAACTTCCTCAAGAAAAACTTCGAAAAGTATTTGCTCTCATCCTGGCCGTAGTCGCTCTTAAATCCATTTATAAATTTGTAGCTCCTTATATGGATTTTTAGAAACTTAACTACGTACTATAAGACATAGTACGTAGTTAATAATCATCACTTAACTATTGCCTCAAGCTTATTCAGCTGAGATCTAATACCATTAATAAGTGCAACTTTTTCAGATAAGATCTTTATCTCAATTCCTGGCATTCTGCGGTGAACTCCACAGTGCAGTAAGAGCGAGGCTTCTTCTGTAACCTCAAGGGTAAACTTATCATTCGTTTGCAAAATAGAGCTTCCTTGAATCTGTACCGGGGACTCCGCTCTTGAAATCACACTATGGGGAGCTTGATCAGAATTTGTGAATTCTATAAAGTCACCTACTTCAGCAATTAACACTGATGGTGAAAATGCAAAGCTGGCAATATCAACCTTATGAGTTGCTGCAAGAATAGTTGTGCTTAATAGTAATGATGTTAATAGTAGTAATGCTTTCATTGCTTCATTCTCCCTTTAGTTTCCGAAATATTTCGGATGAACGGATCATGGCACAAATCCACTACACCCCCTAGAGGGCACAAGGAATAGCTGTCAATCCTATCGGGAATACAATCCTCATTGAAACCTGTATTATGAAATAATGGTATTTTTACAAAAAAAAGGGCCACTAAATAAGTGGCCCTCCTCTACTATTACTTTAAAAGAATTTCTACTCGTCTACTTTAAAACCAGCAAGCTTGTCAGCAAGAGTTGCAGACTTAACATCTGCTTGCTTACCGTAAGCGTTGGCTTCAGAGTTAACTGCAGACTTCATTGATAGAGCAATTTTCTTGGCATCTTTATCAATAGAGATAACCATTGCTTTAACAATTTGTTCCTTCTTCACAACCTCTTCAGGCTTCTCTACTCTTTCCTCAGAAAGCTCAGAAATGTGAACAAGTCCCTCAATTCCAGTCTCTAGTTCTACGAAAGCTCCAAAATCAGTTACACGAACAACTTGTGCCTCAATAACTGTTCCAACAGGAAGTCTTTCTTCGATTTTCTTCCATGGATCTTCCTCAAGTTGCTTAATACCTAGGCAGAATTTTTGATTTTCTTTATCGATAGAAACAACAACTGATTCAAGCTCGTCACCCTCTTTATAGACTTCATTAAGCACTATTGGCTTCTTAGTCCAAGAAAGGTCAGATACGTGAATAAGAGCGTCTACTTCTTCACCAAGGTCAAGGAAGAGACCAAAGTCTACAATAGACTTAATCTTACCAGTTACTTTCTTTCCTACAGGGTACTTAGCTTCAAGGTCATTCCAAGGGTTTTCTTGAAGTTGCTTGAATCCAAGAGAGATTCTCTTATTTTCAACATCAACATCAAGAACCTGAGCTTCAACTTGCTCACCAACGGTGAAGTGCTTTGCAGGGTTCTTAATCTTATTAGTCCATGACATTTCAGAAACGTGGATAAGACCCTCGATTCCGTCATCAAGTTCAATAAAGATACCGTAATCTTTAACAGATACAACCTCGCCACTAACTTTCTTACCAGCGATGTACTTGTCTTGAGCTTCTTCCCAAGGGTTAGGTTGAACTTGCTTAAGACCAAGAGAAACTCTCTCTTTATCTTTATCAAATTTAAGAATCTTAACTTCGATTTCATCACCGATATTAAGAAGATTACTTGGGTGCTTAACTCGGCCCCAAGACATATCAGTAATGTGAAGAAGACCATCGATACCACCGAGGTCAATGAATGCACCGTAATCAGTGATGTTTTTAACAACACCTTTAACAATCATTCCTTCTTGCATTTGCTCAAGGATTTCTCCTCTCATCTTATTACGCTCTTCTTGTAGAATTGCACGACGAGAAAGAACAATGTTTCCACGTTTCTTATTGAACTTAATAACCTTAAATTCCATTCTCTTACCAATGTACTTATCAAGGTAGCGAGTAGGACGAAGATCAATTTGTGATCCAGGTAAGAATGCCTTAACGCCGATATCGACAGAGAGACCACCCTTAACTTTAGCAACAACAGTTCCTTCAAGTGGAGTACCTGATTCACAAGCTTCAGAAATTTTATCCCAAGCTTTAAGAATTTCGGCCTTATCCTTCGAAAGAACAAGATTCCCCATAGAAGATTCAAGCTTATCAAGGTAGACCTCGATAGTTTCGCCTTCTTTGATCTTTAGAGTACCGTCGTAGTTAACGAACTCTCTGGTAGAAACAAGACCTTCTTGCTTATAACCAATGTCGACCATTGTGTAATCGGGACCGATATTAACGACCTGACCCATGTAAACTTCGCCTTCGACAAAGTTCTTTGTTTCTTCTGAATCCAGAAGAGTTGAGAACTCAGTGGCATCTACTGTTTCGACGTCCTCGCCGTAAACTACCTCAAAGTCCTTCATCCAATTTTGTTTGATGTCATTTGACATAAAACACCTCTTTTTATTTTCTTGAGTTTTCCTCAAGAAAAAATTTTCGTTAAACACACCCAAAGAGTGAGCTCTCAACCTTACTACTGTAAGCATTGAGAATTATTTTTTACTGTGGCGCAGGGTAACCTATCTATCGGATATTGTTAAGTCTTTTTATGAGTTTTAGAATAAGAAGCGAGACTTTTTTGACTTTGCGCGCTGAAGTCTTCTTCTGCGCTTCAGTAGTTTCTTATAAATTCTCGTTAAAGAGTCCTCATGCCTTTTTTGGCCGTAAGCCTCATTAAGGCCCTGAAATGATTGGTGAAGACTGCTTTCATAAACGGCGAGATTAGTAAGAATCAGCTCACACTTTTCCCTAAGCTCTCGTGAATCACCACTCAAGTAGGTCTCTCCTACCTGTCCGTACTCTTGAAAGAGATCCATTGAGCAGGATGTTCTTGGGAGAACGATAGGCTTACCGACCAGTAAGGCCTGAACAGCATAGTCCTCTAAGTTCTCTCTTCTTACAAGGCCTAACCAAAGATCAATATGAAATTGGTCCGTAATAATGTCACTGGGACCTACAAAAGCAACATGCTCTTCAAGACCCCAGTCTTTAACTTGCCTTCTCAACTCATCAGTTAAAACACAATCACTCCAGGCCCTCTCATTACAAAGAACAAAAGTATAATTCTTCTCTCCCAAGCCTTTTTCAATCATTACTCGAAAGGAATGAAAAACGGTATCTAGAAATCTAGTATTGGTTTCTAGTCCATTTAAATTCGTTCCTATATAGAAACGCTTTTCAGTGAAGCGGTAGGGAGGATTCACCCTTTCTTCATTCTTTCTCACAGTAGAAATACCAAAACCTATAAAGTCTGTTTTACGAGGCGGTATTCCTAAGTGACCCCAAACATTTTCGACTTGTGCCAATGAAGATAGGAACACTTGATCTACTCTCTTGATGAGCGGTCCGAACCAAAAATTGCGGTAGTATAATTTCATATCTTGCCCCAATGTGAAAACGAGAGGTACAAGGGAAAGAGATCTTAAATAGTAGCAAAGAGGCCATATGACCTTTATGTCATAGCAGTGGACTAAGTTAATATTGAGGTCAATAATTAGCTGACTTAGCTTTCTTAGCCGGTGCCATTTATAAAACTTCGTTGGAAACTTCCCTTTATGAAAGTAGCACTCTATTCCAAGAGCTTGCGCCCTGACACTTAATAAGGATTTCTTATAAGTATAGAGGTAAACCTTTGCGCCTGAACGGCTTGCGTGAAGACAGTCTCTAAGGATTGTTCTCTCTTCGCTTCCCCAGCGCTTACTAAGGCCCATGTAAAAGAAGTTAAGCCCGTTAAAAATTTTCACCTTCTTATTTTGCTTGATACTCAACCAAGTCTCCCTTAATCGACCCAATCTTCACATCTGCTTGAAATTTTAATAATCGTCTTTTCTTATCGTTAGAGTACCAAAATCTAATATCACCCTTCTTTTCTAACACTCCAGGAAATCTAGTCTCAGCATCTACTCTAATGGCATCAATCCACTTACCTCTCACTTTTAACGATTCAATCCCATCGCTCTTCATCTTTATAATCCAAATTTTCCCTCGAGTGACTACAGGAAACTCATATAAGTCCCCTTTTACCAGGGGAAGACCCCTTACAAAGAATAGTGCTGAAAAGGAATCTTGAAAGAAACGCGGTATAGGCTTTTCTAATTCAACATTCTTATGCTTTCCTTTCTTGAAGCGTTTATAGAAATGATAAGTCTTAAGTTTCTCGGAATCAAATAATTGAAGATCATCCACTGTTTGAGCACTCTCCCTTTGGAGTAGTACATATTTAAGAGGCATAAAACCATCTGTATGAACATAGCTCTCTACCGAGTCATCAATGGAGTAAATGTAGCTATAGTAACGGGCCGAACGCATTTGGGCCTTAAAGTGGAATGCCTCTTTCCCACCAATCTTTACAATTGGAAGTGTCTCGATCTTGATGTGACCGGCCGTTAAACCTAAGTAGCCAATTCTAAAAGTAAACTTTTCCCCAGGAAATACCAGCGGCGTAAACTTTGGCCATACCTCTTTTGATTTTAAATCATAGTCTTTAAGGTTTTTAGGGAAATCCTTTGGATATTCTTTAGGGGTAAGATTACTGGGCTCGGCCATAGCTGAAGGCACAATCATCTCTTTTTGCTTCTTCTTAAGTAAAGAAACCTGCTCCTTACTTTTAGCTGGAGATACTTTTATTCTTTGTTTTTTTTCTTCTTGTTTCGGTGCAGACTTAGATGGAGATGATGAGATAGGAATTTTATTATCGAGTGGTTCTACAACAGCGACTCGAAACTTATCTAATGTCTCCTTATCGACACCCAAGGATTCTTCTATTTTATCAGCATTGATTTCTACAAAATCTCGGTCCTTCTTTGTTGCACATCCAGCAATAAAGAAAGAAAAAACTATGACAGTACAGAAGGTCGTTAATTTGATAAAAGCGCTTTTCACATTACCAATTCTAGCAGAAGCTCTAATTTTCAATAGCTTGAGAAATTATTTCTAGTGCTTCTTCTTTACCACTCACAAAATTGACCTTAATCTCCAAGTAAAGAAGTCTGGGATCATCGATGATCCTTCTTATTTTAACTATATCCTTCTCAGTTGTTATTAAGTAAGCATCCTGCGCAGCTGCACTATCTAAAATCTCTTTCACTTCCTCTACTTTGAAAAAATAGTGGTCTGGAAAGCTCAAGCGTTCAATGACGTCAGCGCCAAGGGACTCAACTAAATTAAAGAATGAGTCAGGAGAAGCAATACCTGCTAAACAAATAACCTTCTTTCCTTGTATTTGAATAGTATCGAACTTGAGTTCATAAGAAGAATCAAAGAAGCCGCTCGGACTATAGTCCATCAACGCAAAGTGAGTCTCAGGTGGAGTGTACTTACTAATGATACTCTGAAGGGCCTGTATTTTTTCTCTATCTACTTGAGAAGCTCTTCCGATGACAATCAGATCAGCATCTTTCAATGCAGAGAAGCCTTCACGCATATAGCCCAGTGGTGCCACTCTATATCTTTCAATGGGCATTAAAGCATCAAAGAGTACTATATTTAGGTTCCTCTTTAACTTTAGGTGCTGATGACCATCGTCTAAAATAACGACATCAGGTGATTGCTTATCAAAGTAAAACTCTAAATTCTCTCTTCTTTTCTTTCCAACAACAACAACTGCATTCTTTAAACGTCGCACCAAGAGAAGTGCTTCATCACCATACTCAAAAGGATTGAAACCAAGTCTTTTCCCAGACATAAGAATTCCACTGCTATTCTCTAGCTTTCCTTTATATCCTCTTGAAAGAATCATCACTCTCTTTTCTTTTTCCCCTAGGTGCTCACTCAGCCAAATGGTAAATGGAGTCTTTCCGGTACCTCCAAAAGTAAGATTCCCAACAGAGATAATAGGGACTTGAAACTTTTC
>CALHBL010000226.1 GCA_937930825.1 uncultured Bacteriovoracaceae bacterium | reverse complement strand
CCCCTAAATTGGAACTTATATAACGAATTTCATATTGAATAGGATCACTTGCTCGGGCAAGAGTCGTTCCCTTTGTTACTGCAGGAACCCACTCTACAACAACCTCACTCTGACCGCTCACACCTGCAGCAGGATAAACTTTAGAGATACCTTCAAAGTCTGCCGTAAAGTTTGAAAAGGTTTTCACAGATTGGGATTTATTGACATTACTCTCTTCCCCCGATACTCCATTTCTAACACCGACAGAGAAATTATAGACCGTGCTCACTTTTAAATTTCCTGTTGTATAACTTAACTGCCCAGAAATATCGGGAACTAATGCTTCCCCCTTCACTTCAATAGGGTTTATCGCTTTATTGATATAAATGAGATAAGTTAGATCCTTTGGGCTGCCTTGAGCTGGTGCAAATTGAAGCACAACCTTTGAATCACTAATGGCCACAGCATCTATTAGGCCATCAAAGGCCAAGGAACCAGTTCCCGCTTCTCCTGATTTCGTTATTTCAGGATTCTTATCCTCTACAGTCCCTACGCAAGAGACAATAGATAGTGCAGTTACAATTATAAGTATTTTAGAGAAAGTATTTTTCATCACTATTATATTTTCCTATGGCACTGAATAATTAAAAATATTTGTGTTTATTTCACTAAATTTTAAGTCTACGTCTGCACTACTGCTCGTCGATAGCTCTGTAACCACACCAAAGGCATAGGTACTTCCACTGGCAAGAAAGGGCAGTGAATAACCATTTTCTCCGTAAGGAACTTCTATTTTGATATAGTCTGTATCCCCTGCTAGAGCATCAGAAAAACTAAATGATTCTCCAAGACTTACATCTCTCACATAAATTGAGAATTGATCATAGATTCCACCGGAGGGTGTAGACCATGCGAGATTGACTGTTCGAGTGGCACCATCGGTGCTCGTTAAATCCATATTTATACCACTGAACTCATTTCCACTTGGCGTAAAACTACTCTTTTCTTCTGCTTGGTCTTGTGGATAGCAGAGGCTTCTACCTTCATTATTGGCGTAAATAACGACTCCATCTTCATAGAAGAAAGGAAATACCTTGAAGCAGTACCCTTTATAAGTTGGATGCACTTCTGTATCTGCCCCTTTAATGATAATTTCAGTATCAGTCGCATAATCAAAACTCTCTACAACCACTGAAGAAGTATTGCCGCCAGTGGGGTCATTCAAGGCCATACCACTTTCAAGGGTTACAGCATCGTCTTCACCGCCATTTTGCAGTTCAACAATGAGACCATCAATTTTTCCTGATGTTAAATCGGGAGAATTTATCGTTAGATAAATTCTATCAAGACTCCAAAAGTAACGGGGACCTTCAATTTCTTGAATTCCATCAAAGCTAGCAAGGCCTGGGTCTGTATAGTAAGGACTGAGGTCGTTATAGCGCAATTTCTGACTACACTCCTCATTCAAGCACACGAACCCCTTCACTTCATGATTGGTCAATGGTTTCAAATCAGGAAGAATGGCACTTGTTATATTGAAGTTTAATTCCTTGCAATACCAATCAGAAGCACCAATTTGGCCATCACACACTGCTGTAATGATGCTATCATCCCACTCAGCTGCAAAAGGGTCTTCCTCTGCAATTCTATAATACATACGATAGCTAGAGATAGCGCCTTGGGCCGCATCCCAATTGACAACAAGAGAAGTAAGTCCATCAGAACCATCATTTGCTCTGACATTAAAGTCACTTAAGTCTACATTTATTTCACTAGAATCATCTGATAGCGTTTCTAACTCTAAATACTTACTATTTCTTTCTTTTAGATAATCTAAATTAGCACCATTTTCAGAGTAGCCTGAATGAATTGCTCGCACCCTTACATAGTAGCGAGTTCCTGGTTGAAGCCCATTAACTTGATGACTTACTTTCTCATCATCGACAAGGGTCACCTTTCTTTGAGGCTCACCAAAACTATCATCATCAAACGCAGCAGGTGTTAGTGCATCAGCATCTAAGAGCACTATCTCATATTGAATTGGGTCTATTTCCTTTGGCAGAAAAATTGAGCCCTCACGAGTAGCAGCGGCCCAAGAAACTTTTAAAGAGTTTCTTCCATCCTCACCTGATAAATTACTAAGGGTAGTTATTCCAAAAAAGTCTGCCGTTCTATTGGAAAATGTCGATACTATACGAATTTGATCTGACGACGACTTATTACCGAAATCATCAGTTGCCTGCACATTGAATGAGTAGGTCCTATTAATTGACAAGCCTGTTACGGTATAGCTGAGTAACCCGCTATAATCAGTTCTTAAATTTTCTGCAGGAATAGTAATTGGAATATCAAGACCATCGTAGGTAATAATATAAGTTGTCTCTAAAGGAGTCCCAGAAGCGGGGAAGAACTTGACTTCAACTTTTGTATCACTGATTGCTGTTGCATCGGCAATCCCATCAAAGATAAGGGGTTTTGTCGCTATACTAGCGCCCTTGGTTGTATCAGGGTTCTTATCTTCGATTGTGCCAACGCAGCCAATAACGAAAAAGAATAAGAATAGATAAATAATTTCTTTCATAAATTTCAGACCCAATTAAAACTAATAAGTATCTATTAATCGGAGATCATTAAGAGAAAATTTATATAAACTCTTTAGAGAGGAATATTTTGCCGCATCATTTATGATGAACTAGATAAAGTCGAAGAAAATAGCATTCACCCGATAAGCTAATCACAATACTAAAAACTAACTTGGAGTTCATTAGTGAATCTTCTTTCCATTATTGGCCTTATTATTTCTTCCGTGGTTCTCTTTGCAGGGCTTAGACTTGCCAGTGAAGACCTAGGCCTCTTCTTTGACGGCCCGTCACTCTTTATTGTCATTGGAGGAACATTTGCTGCGACTTCTGTGGCCTTCCAACTCAACAAGATTGGTGCGTTACTTAAAATTTTCTTTGCTAAATTTATAAAAGGAAAGAGTAAGAAATCCAAGAATATTATCTCTAATATTATGTCTCTGTGTGAAGCCGCAAGAAAGGGCGAAGCTTACGATAGCCTCGTTAATAAAACAGATGACCCCTTTTTAAAAGAGGCCATGGAGATGCTTACAGATGGAATTCTTCAGACCGAAGAAATCCTACTCATTCTTGAAAACCGCGCCCATCAAATGGCAGTGCTCAGAAGTGATGATGTCAAAAAGATTAAAAGCTTAAGTAAGTTCCCCCCAGCTTTTGGAATGATGGGAACAACAATTGGTATGATTGTTCTTTTGGCCAATCTTGGTGGAGAAGATGCCATGAAAATGATTGGACCGGCCATGGGGGTTTGCCTTATCACTACTCTCTATGGAGTCATTATCGCAAATCTCTTCTTCATACCCGTTGCAGAAAATCTCGATATTGCCGCTAAAGAGCTTGAAATACAAAACGAAATTATTCTAGGCGGCGTTAAGCATATTATAGAAAAATCAAACCCTATCCTAGTTGCTGAAGACCTTAATAGCTTTCTCCTACCAAAAGAGAGACTCGATTGGAAAACAGCGGCCTAAAATAGGAATAAGTATGAAAACTTTTAAAGATAAGAAGAACATTCGGCGTGATGAAGCAGATGATGGAGATTCATGGTTAGTAAGTTATGCTGATATGATGACCCTTATTGCCTGCTTCTTCATTCTTATGATGGCCTTTGCTAATTATGATCCGGCAGGCTTCACAAAGAAAGCTGAAGAGTTATCAAAATCTTTTAATAAAGATAAGTATAAGAGTTCCGAGCTTAAAATGAGCGAAATAACTGAAGAAGTCTCTAAACA
>CALHBL010000225.1 GCA_937930825.1 uncultured Bacteriovoracaceae bacterium | reverse complement strand
AAGATACAACTGCTTCAGTACTTAAAATATCTCATGAACAATTTCAGCACTTTTTAAAACAGAAGTTTGATCTTCCTCTTTCAAGCTTAGAGAACTTAGCAAAAGAATGTAATGTTACGATTGATAATATCTTCAAAGAGCAAATTGATTTTCAACAAATAGAAGGACAACCAAATAGCTCTCTTCCAGTCAGATATAAGAAGGCGGCAAAGTCGAAACGGCGCACGCTTCTTAATATATTTGACTATATTTCAAATAAGAGAGGCCCACACTATCTCCATTATATTTTACGCTCCTTTCAAATTGACCCAGATACTTTTACTAAAGCAAATGAAGACGAAACAATTAATCACTTATTCCTAACTGACCTTCTTTCAAGATTGCACCTCGATGGCTTTAATGAACAAGACATTCTTCTTATGGGTCAAAACTCCTACAATACTAATAAGAACGGCAAGCTAGGACAGCTCATCCCTGTGGGCAAATCTCCTAAAGCGACTATCGAATACTTCTTCGATTACCTCGCCCCTTTATTCGACTTGAACTACTCTTATCAGTTAATGAAATCTAAGCACTCCCACTATCAAGTCAAGATTGTTCAAAATGAAGACATTGCTCATCAATTAAAGCTCAACTCCCTAGGGAGTAGATTAGTAGATATTACTAAGCTAGGGGTTATATCGTCATTTCCTCAATATTTGGGACTAGGGCCTGCCAGAGCACAGTTTATCAGATCGTTTCACGATGGAGACGCCAGTACCGAGCTATCATTTCAATATCTTCAGTAACCCTATGCCGTGGAAATTCTTGCCCCATGTGATATTCCAAATAGAATCATGATAAAGTGCACCCATGACATATTCAATAGAACACAAAGAAGAAGCGTTACGACTTGAAGAGCAATCTCAAATCCTTCAGTACTCTATAGAAAAGGAACTATCCTTCTTTGATCTGCATGGACTAAGAAATATTCTTGATATAGGGTGTGGCTCAGGACTACTGTCTCGATTTATTGATAAGAACTATAGTGCTCAAGTTACTGGCCTCGATGGATCAGAAATAAGAGTTCAACAAGCTAAGAATCTAACAGATAAAAGCTCAAATATTAAATTCATCTTTGAAAATATTTTAACACACAATACTAACTCCAGCTATGATGGAGTATTCCTTAGATTTGTTCTTCAACATTGCCCTGAACCGGTTAAGATTATGAAAAAGGCCTATGATTTACTGGAAGCTGGTGGAAAGATACATATTATTGAGCTCGATAATTTCTTCTTAGATATCTATACTCAAAATACTAAATTAAATCACTACTTAAGAATTTTAAAAAAGTCCTTTCCTGTGGACTTCTATATTGGAAAGAAAATCCCTTCTTTACTAGAAAAGGCAAAATTTAAGAATATTGATTTTAATGTCGAAGCAATGCTTTTTAAGGAAGACTCTTTACTGCTCGAACGAAAGAACAACATCATGCGCATTGATCAGGCTTACCCAGCACTACTTAAAATACTCGATAGTGAGGTCAATGTGATAGAGTTCAAAGAACTTTATATAGAAGAAATGATGAAAGAAACTGTCCCTATATTCTATAATAAAGTAATGGTTTCAGCGCAGAGATAGGAGTCTCCTCCTTCCTGATAGACATCACTTACAAATCTTTCTAAGAGTACCTCAAACTCGTGGGGCCGATCCAAATGTATATTATGACCTGCCCCCTCAATAGCATAAATCCTTTGATTCCATAGAGATGAGATGTCTGAAAACCTCTTTAAGTAGTTGGCATTAACCACTTTATCCTGAGCACCAACAACCAGAGCAATCGGAGTGCTGCTTTTAAGCAAAATATCTTCCTCATCTTCAAACTCACCACGATGAATGGCCCTACCTAAATCCTCTCTTACTTTATAATCACTCTTAGAAAAGTCACTACTTAAAATAGAGAGACTCTCAGCAGTTAAATCGAAGCAGAGATTTTCTGCAAGGAGTTTCTCTTCGCTCTGTGACAAATCTTCGGCCTTAAATAATAATCCAAGATATTGATTTGGTAGAAAAGGAGCTTCAAAAGATTCCTTCTGCATTAGTGGTGGCGTTCCAAAGAGGAAGAGCCCCTTTGCCTTTAGCTTATTAAGAGAATGGATTCCAATATGCCCACCGAGACTATGGCCAATGAGAATATAATCAGAAATATTTAAATTCATAATAAATTCCACTAAGATTCTAGAGAAGAAATTTACTCCATAGCTCTCTTTTGTGGCCTTTTCGGAATCACCATGCCCAGGTAAATCTAAAGCAATCAGTCGGTAATCCAAAAGGTGGTCTGAGTTTAAAGTATTAGAAAAAGTAGAGCTCGAATGAGAGTTGCCATGGATGAAAATCAGGGCGGGAAAGGGTCTTTCATTATCAAAGTAATTAACTTCTATTCCCTCGATATCCATTTTCTTCATAAACTGTCCTGAAAGTTTGTCTTTATTTCGCCCAGCCTACTATCAAAAATCTAATATCTCAATTCAAACAAGTCTTTATACCGCTACTGGAACAGAAGCTACGCCTTAATTACTTTAAAGACTTTACTGACTTCTTTTTGAGCTGCTACTTCTAAACATTCTTTAGAATCGTCCCTTACTCCGCTAGCGACCAGCTTTATTGGCAGTTTCTAGGCCCAAATCAACTAGAGAACAGAGCTAATCTACTGTTTCTACGTTAATTTTCAGAAACCTCCCTTATTAACATATAATTATATATAAATAATCACAATTTAGCTTATATAAAGAAAGAGAGCATTATGAAGAAACAGACTGAATTCACATTAATAAGAAAAGGGATCAAAGCAGTAATGGCCATTACACTTCTGGCCAGCTGCAACCTCGTTTCATCAGATGACGTTAAAGTAGCTCTTACGGAAGCAAGTCCAGCTGAAGCGGCCTTTGCATCGGCCTTAGAACTAAGTTTAGATGATGACTTCAACCTCACCTTAAACTATCAAGATAGAGCTAGCTTTGAAATTGCAGGCGCTGAAATTGGTGATGAAGTGAAGCTCTTCTCTGATTCTGGATGCGCAACTGAAGTCTCTTCCCTCAATATTGTCGATCCTGATAATTCTGTTATTACAGTAGACCTGGCCCATAAGCTCACCGTTGACGGAACAACAACTTACTACTACACAAATGATGCTGCTGAAGCTGCAAATGATGTGGCCTGCACTTCAACGGCCATCGCCTACAATTATGAATCTGCTCCTGTTGTAACCGCTCATACTTCCTTTGTTGGAGGAGACCTAGATGGAGGCTATAATTCAAACTATATCTATAGATATAAAATCGTTTTCGATAAGGCGGTATCAGGGCTAACAACTTCAAACTTCGGTAAAACGACTTCTAATCATTGGTCATATGAATGCGTCCATTACAATTTAACTGATATGGCCATCACTAACCCGGGTGGTCTCAATATGGAGTTCGAAATCACTTTTAAAACACATGGTGTGTACTCTGGATCACCTAAGAATTGTACCTTAGAGCTTTTAAATAATACTAATATTGTGGATGCAACAACAGGGTTTGAGCTAGATTTAGTAAACTCAGTTACAGAAGCATCTGACAGCTTTTCCAGTATTGCCTGGTGTGACGCCGCGGACCCGATGGACATTGCCTGCTTATGGTAATTGATTAACTCTGCCTCTATTAAAGAAGAAGGCCTCCAGCACGGGAAGCCTTCTTATCTTAGCTTTAATTACATTTGGAGAATAAGCTCTAACATTTCCGTTAAAGCTTTATTCACGGCTTTCACATCTTTAACTGATGCTATACCTTTCTTCTTTGCCTTAACCTTAGTTTCTATTTTAAAAACATCCCTTCCTAGAACATGAGTCTCGTGTAGCTTATCCGTGGCCTCATCATCATATTCACTTGGTAGTAAACGCTTTAGTACCTGATAAGATTTTTCCACATAATTTGAAAAATCACTTGCTCTTACCCCTTCCTTAATTTCGATAATATCCAAAAGTTGTGCTTTAGTCATATTAAAGACATTATCAACTTTCTCTTGAGCTACTACTTCTTTAGACTCTTCAATATGACTAGCAAGAGTTGCTACTTGTGTTGAGAGAACAAGCCCTAATAAGACAATACATTTTAATGATTTTAATGATTTCATTCATTACTCCTTGTAGGTGGTTGGTTTGGTATTGAGATAATACAGCACTCTTCCTTCGTAAGTTCTCTTCATGAAAGAAAGAATAGGGGTGTCAAAACATTTGACACTTTCTCCATCTCAGAAACTCCAACTCGAACAGTAGAAGAGATAAATATTACAGACAATGAAGATTCTCATTGAGACCAATTTCCAGTGCATGGTAAAAGTATTTAAACCAACAACCCTCCTAAGGAGAAAAAATGAAACAATTACTAATAGGACTAATGGTATTAAGCACTTCTTCAATTCTTGCCTCTGATTATAAATGTGTAGAAATAGAAGCAATCGATAGCGGCTTTGCCATACTTGATACTGTCTGTGCTGAGCTTTCAATTGATGAAGATACTGAAGGAACAACACTTATCAACCCTGTATTAAAAGACTCAAGTGACGAGAAAAATACGGAGTACTCAATTGCTTTGGGCTTCTTCGCTGACAACCACGCTTCTTTAGTTTGTGAAGACTTTGGCTTTGAAGACAATAGATCTTTTACAAAGAAAAAAATAGGAAGTTCTGGTGACTATGTTTCAACTATCACTGGCGGCTGGATTGCACGTGGATTTAAAACATTTGGTAATACATTTGACGATATAAGCTGTATATAAAATTAAGGTAAACTTAGAGCACCCCTTTTTCTGGGGTGCTGTTTTTTAAGAAACTTTAATACCATGAAGGATCATTAACCAAAAAGAAAACGCCATCAACCCTTCTCATCAACTCATACATCCCAACAGACTTTAAAGCACCATCCTTTAAAATCGTAATTGAAAAAGTATAGGCAACGGTCTCATTGTCCTGACTCTCCACTTGGTAGACTTCATCATTTAAATGATAACTAAAGCCTTGCGAAAAGAGATCCAACTGGGTTGCAAAATGGATTAAGGAGTCAAAGTGTAAACTGACAACTTCTTCAACCACTTCTGGCAGCTCCCCAATCAATTCTAGAGAAGCTCCTTCATAAAAGAGAGGCGATCTTTGCATCATTCTCTCATGAAAAACCTGGGCCTTAGCGCTTAAGTCTTCAGCACTTAAGCTAGCTGAAAAAATAAGAGTGGTCATTACGATTGCTAAAAACTTCATTTGATACTCCTCTCAAAGTTAATTGGCGAAACTACCAATCTTGTAAAAAGTAGGAAAAGCTATTGTCGGCGTTCTCCATGGTTTCATAGATAAAGTTGCCTGCGCTCCATTGGAGAACTTCAGTATTATCCTGATCGAGAATATAGACCCCCTGATCAGTGATGATACCGAGCAGAGCGTGGGCGTAGTAGAGCTCACGATGAAAGGCCGTGATCATCCTTAGGGCCCCTCTTGGAAAGCCAGCCGCGACTAAGCGTTTCCGCTTTTCTAGAGCATTATCTTCGCAGTCTCCTCGCCCGGTAAGGGGGTACGTCCAATACTCTTCAATAGAGTACTCTTCCCAATCATTGACAAAGGTAATGGCGTCATTAACTTCTCTATTAACTTTAGAAATTTCTTCTTTCTTCTTAGAAAAGGAGACTTGCTGTGGGCCGGAGAGGTCACACTCACCTGCAAAGCGCAGGCAGAAATCATCGTAAGAAGGTCTTCTCTTGGTCTTAGTGATTTCTAATTCTATCGCTAGAGTACTGGAGCTTAAAAAGATGAGGAGGAAGATATTTAAGATTGGTGATTTTATTTTCTTATCCTAATGATCAGGTGGCCAGTGACGCTCATTAAAACCTTAACTCGGTGCTAAAGTATGAGCACAGTATGGCCACTCAATTTTAGAATGTCTCTAAAAAGCCTTATAAATAAGGCCAACTTTAGTCTGAATGCCCATGGTCATCGTGTTCACCCTCTTCATGGGAGTGAGGCCCATCGACCGTGCCCTCCATATCCGGGTGAATATCCTCTTCACAGACCACAATAACTGTTCCTAAGTCCTCTTTGTCATAGGCGTGAAGAGGATTGTCTTGAGCTATCCATTCTTCATCCATAACTTTATACCAACAATGGCGGCCGTCATCATACTGGGTGCGGCCAAAGTCATCCTCTTGCCTTACCACCTTTGTCAGGCCTGGAACACTGTCTAAGACGGCCTGGGCCTTCTTAACGTTGTCAAGGCCTGGGGGAAGCTCAAAAGAGATCCTACGCGCTCTAGGAGGTCCACCAGGGGAGCTCTCATATTGGGCATAGAAGTTGCGAGTTCCTGGATAGGCACTCTTCAATGAGAGGGAGTAAACTTCTCCAAAGCTATCGTCACCTTGCTTATCTATAGTGGGATCATTCTCATGAGCCTTGAGCCTATCAACAAAGTCCTCAATAGTTGAGTCTGCGGCCAGAGCGGCATTCAGTGTTGCTTGGGCCGCCTCTTGGCCTTCCTCTTCAGTCATTGAGGAAACGGGCTTGAGAATAGCTAAGTTTGATTTTGGAGGGTTTACTTTTACGAGTTGGTCTTTGGACTTATCACGGTCTTTGGAACTTGTGCCAGAAGGAGAAGAAGGCAGCGCTTTAGCTGCCTCACTCTCTTCATTAATTTCACGATCATCCGTTGAAGAAGAGAAGTCTGAGAAGAAGTAAATTACAATAGTTAAAATTAGTATAATTAAGACAATCCACTTCTTCACTTAAAACTCCTCATTCTATTATTTTTTAAACCCTATTTTCTTCTGCCACTTTAACACATATTGAGTGGGGTCCATCAAATCTTTTCTTCTTTTGAAATCACGAAGGTAATTCCAGCGCTGATTTCTTGATGTTCTACTCGTAAGGCTTAGGCTCCCCTTACGATTGCCTTTATACATCTCTAAGTGAAGCATAGGAGTTAACTTTGTTCCCTTAGCTGTTATAATTCGCTGAATATAACCAAGAACATCCCCAGCTTCTACTTTCTTACCAAAGTAAGACTTCTTAGTTCTCTTACCCGTCACTTCACC
>CALHBL010000224.1 GCA_937930825.1 uncultured Bacteriovoracaceae bacterium | reverse complement strand
GTCATGAAGCTGAGGAAATTTCTTAAATTGGTCTGCCTTATAGAAGTCACCCCAAATGATTCTAACTTCATGCTTAACATGCTCAGCAGAGCGCTCTTTTTCAGTAACCATTCTAGTAATTGTGTTCTGGTAGTCAGCACCTCTTTTTCCTCCATGATCTTTTTCTTCATGGGCGTCGTTATCAAGAATAGTGTCAGTCATTCTGGCCACAGTCATTGCTGCAATCTGCATAGGAACTGGATCGTATACGCCACAGGGAACATCGCAGTGAGCTGAAGCCGTGTTAAATTCTTTAATTTTGTTAACCTTCTCTAGTAGTCCGTAAAGCATTGGTTCATCCTTGTTTTAAGTATTTGTAGAAATATTTATGCCAGATTATATACTTGAAAATCTCAATTGAAAATTCTAATTGGGATAGGAGCAGTTAGGCAGAATTATGTCTAACTGGTGAGGGTAGTAATTGCTCTGCTATTAAAACTACTTTGAAATAAAACATACTTGTAAGTTGTTGTTTTTATTCAGGATTTGACTGGAGATTTCATTTGCTTACGTCACGAATGATGATGCTACGCTCATCCTCTTTAGAAGCCCTAAGGGCATAGGTAAATTTATTAAAATACTTTTCATAAAGAAGAGATTATAGAAGTCTCGAGTTACACGCCGTTAGGCGTGCTACCGATGGATGGCCAATTTATTTTATAGGATAGATATCAACATTATAGGTTACCCAATCTTTGTCATCAGCAAGTAGTGTTTTAAGATTAAAATTTTCTAAAGCCAAATTAAAAGGGTCTTTGGTAATGATATTTTCACACTCTTGGGCATTGAATTGTTTTTTGTAAATAGTTGAGGCCACTAAAGTACGCAATTTAATAAAGTAATCTCTTCGCTCTTGAGGAAGATCAATAATTAAAATAGTTTCTTTCTTAGTGGTTGTTACCTTAGCGAACTTTACAAGGTCGAGCTTCTGATCATTGATTGAGAGCTCAATCTCCTTGGGAGAAATTAGCTTTTCAGAAGCTGTGAGATTAAAACCTGTGGCCCTTGTTTCTATAACTGAGCAGTAACTATGAATAAATCTAGGATTGGAGTTAATATTTAAGAAAACTTTTCTCTGGTGGACGATTTTTTTAAAAATGGCCTTGTTCTGATTAATAGGGGACATGATGATTCTCAACTTCTTAGTATCTCCAGTGATGTAGAACTGCTCGTCTTGATCCTTTATTGTAAAGTTTAAGAAAGGCCCTTTTTGAGAGCTTATTTGAACTTCTTGATCTGAAGCCACTGGTTTTGCCCCATTGTCTGCTTTGCCACATGAGAGCAGGGTGAGTGAGATAATGCCTATTAAGAAATGTACTTTGTTCATTCTTTCCTCCGGTTATTTTGAGTGATCTTGATATAGAGGGCAGAGGTAGGCGATAAGTTATTGGTTTTATTGCAATTCTGAAACAGAAGAGGTTATTCTATTAGATAGGACTAATGTTATTTGGTGAAATACTAAATTTGAGCTACAATTTAATGGTGCTATGAACTAGGAGGGTCATATCTCAGGTAATACAATATTTATTGAACAGCTTGGCGAAGTCCCTCTCTACTTAGGGATGGGCATCCAGGTTATTTCGGCCATCGTCTTAGGCGGTATGGTTGGATATGATCGTGAAAAGAAGATGAAGTCCGCAGGACTCAAGACGAATATCATGATTTGCCTTGGTGCCACCCTCTACACCATTATTAGTCTCCTTAACGCTAAGGGGTATGCAGGCCCGGTTGATCCTAATAGGGTGGGGGCGCAAATTGTCTCTGGTATTGGTTTCTTAGGAGCTGGCGCAATTATTCAAGGGCGCGGGGCGGTCATCGGGATGACAACTGCTGCGACGATCTGGGTTGTTGCTGCTATTGGATATACAATCGGTATAGGTTACCCCATTTGTGCCGCAATATTTAGCTTAACTGTTTTGATTGTTCTCAAGTGGATCAATCCTTTTTATAAATTGATGGAAAATGAGAAAGCTGAGGATTACTTTCATTTAGAACTTGTTTCTTTAGGCTCGGTGAAGAAATCTGTTTTAGAGTTATTAAAATCAGAGAAGCTTGAAATAGATGAAGTCTATGAAGATTCTATAGATAAGAAGAGAAAGAAATTAACCCTCTATATATATGCTCACCCTCGAGCAGTCGAAAGACTTGTCAGTGAGTTTAATTCCATAGCCTCGGCTATTGATACTTCCTGTCACAAGGTTGATCAGGCCTACTTGGATGCTGCTAAAGGAGATAAGTCTTGTGAAGTGCAGGATCTTAAAGATGAATTAGCATCTATAAGAAAAGAGAAGGACTCGGCCTAAGTCTTTGGGTTTTAGGTTAAGTAAAAAAAAAAAAGCCCCTATTCAGGGGCTTTTGATTATTTTTTAAAGTCTTCGTCTTGGACCTACGCTTAGATCAAAGTATATAGGCATTCTTCTCAATTGTTTCTGGTAGTAATCAGAAACTTCTGAATTAAGGATATCCAGTTTAAACTCTGAAATGATTTCTATGGGAAGCTTATAAATTTCTTTAAGGGCTTCCGGAGTATCAGCTGGAATAGAGTTCTTAAGCTCTTCCTTAATTGTGAGGACATTCTTCATAGGAGCTGGTCCTTCATTAAAGAAAGCAAAGAGAATCGGTCCGTTAACCTCACCAAAAGTACTGGTAAAAGCATCCTCTGGTAGGGGGTTACCAGCTTCTGCAGCTCCTAAGAGGATCTCCTGGAGGTTCTCTGGAATACTCCAGAAAAGCTGCTGTGCTGGGCTAAAGTCTGCTGGCATTTCCGGGTTTAACTTTCTTTGAATGACTTTATCGAGGTCTTCTGTACTTGTTGCCATTAGCTTTGTGAGAGAGTTGATAGAAGTAATCATCTTCATTGCTATTGGCGTAGACTTGTTGGCCACAAAAGTTAACCTTGCTCTTTCATCATAGAAGAAGGCTTCATTAGGGTGACGCTTATTATCCGGTACGATTCCATCAAACTTCAGAACAGCAGGGAGGTTTCTTGTTTCAAAAGCAATGTCTCTATACTCCTCTCCAAAGCTTGTACCAATCAATTGGATTTGGTTCATGGCCATTGAGATTAAGCTCGTTGTTCCGGATGCTTCCATCCCAATCCATCTGCGAATTCTCCAAAAATTATCCTCAACAGGATCAACAAGGTTATCATTCCCAATAGCATAAGGGATGGTGAACTCTTGACCTTTTTCTGCTTTAAAAGGCAGAGGATTTGTCATGGGCATTCCTTGAAGAAAGTGGGCCAGAAGCATTTCTGTCTGCTCTCTTACTTGAGGGAGATCAATTAAGGCCATATGAGCACGGTCTGATGTTGATTTATTCCAACGGCGCTGGAAGATACTCTTCATCGCAAGTGCTTTATCCGCCCAGATACCTCGGGTTGCTCTATCTGTTACATATCTAAAGTTAGGATCAGTATCTTTAAACCCATTTAGAAATTTACCATTTTCACCCACAACTTGAAGACCATCTTCTTCTAGTTTTTTCACAACGGCAGGGTCAAAACAGCTTGAAGTTATTCTATTCTCCATATGAGTAATGACAGGTTTACCTTGTTCATCACGAACAATCTCACCCTCACTATCGAGCATAACTTCATCTTCAAGATCATACTTAACGTCATCATAGAGAGCTCTAAGCTTTCTTAACTCAATCACAGTATTAGGAGCATCTTTATTGGCAAGAGCACACTGATGATCTGGAGTTTTAAGAATTTCGATAAAGAAATCACTTACGAGCTTAATTGAATCTCTTCGGTCATTGATCATTCCACAGACAGGATACTCCGCTACCTGCTCTGGACTACAGCCTTGGGCCAAGAGCTCTGGGCTGAATAGTTCAACAAAGAATTCATATTCTTCAAGGACATCTCTAATCTTTCCGAACTCTCTTGCTCTCCAGAAGTAGTAATCAAAAATACCATAGGCAGAGTATTCAGTTCTTCCATCTCTGAAGTTACGATACTTGTAGGCATCTTTGTAGCGCTTGATCATATGATTTGTTATCTCAACAAGGCTCGTACCTTCATCAAAGCGGTTACATGAAGTTGAAAGACCAGCATTTTCATCAGTACAGAAGAGGTAGGGCTTAAGTTTCTTACCATCCATAGCTTTTGAGTCTAAAAAGGCCGTAAGAGTTGAAGGGAAGATATCATTATTAGTTTCCTTAAGTGCCTTAACAGTAGACTGGAGTCTGTAGTTAATTGCTCCCGAGCTCATAGTCGCAATTGAGGCCGAATCTATTCCCGCCGAGACATTTTCAAGTCTCTGAGCAACATAGGCCGTGGTGGTAGGGAGGGCCTTCACTTCTTTGATATGATCGGTGAGGAATTCAAGTGCATGCTTAGGCTCCATAGGAGCTATTTTCTCATCTATAGGGAGTTCAATCTTTACGATACCACCAGTCTCAAGCTCTACTTCTGAGCTATAACCAAAGCGAAGAGCAGCAAGGTCGTATTTACCAAAGGCCTTCAGTTGATTAAATTCACTGAAAGAGTAGTCCATAATGGATGAGTATGCTGGAGCAGACTCCATGCCTAAAGATACTGCTTCCTCATCAGAGAGGAAGTTCTCTTTATCGAATGAGCCTGAAAAGTTGTGGCGAAGACCAAGGTTGTGACCAAGCTCGTGAATGAGTGTTGCCTTGTAGCTACTAATTAAAATAATATTTTGAACAATAGCTCTTTGTGTACTATTGAGATTGGTCCATCTCTTTAAAGTTCCCTTGGCCGATAAAATACCAGGAACTCTTCTCAGCTCAGGATAGACAACTTTAGAAGTGCCACCAATCGGAAAGAACTCAATAGCAAAGGCATTATTCTTAGCAAGCTTATTTAATCGGGCCTCTCTTTGGTAGAGGTGTTCTTCTTCAGTTAATTCACTTTGCTCTTTACCGTTAATAGCTTCTAGGAGAGCATCCATCTTTTGATTTCTCTTTGCGTGAAGCCTTGTTGTTAATTTCTCTTGAAGTTGAGCATGAGAAATTTTTGATAAGGCCG
>CALHBL010000223.1 GCA_937930825.1 uncultured Bacteriovoracaceae bacterium | reverse complement strand
ATCACTTCGACTATGGCCTGGGCCTTTTGCATAGCAAGTTTCTTCTTATCTTCGAGGCTTCCACTTGTTTCCGTCATGGTAATATAGAATTTAATCTTAGGTTCAGTTCCAGAAGGTCTTAAAAATAACTTATTACCTGATTCAAAACTAAAGCCAAGGACATTACTTTTAAAAGCAAAGCCGAGAGGTTCTTGCCCTCCATTTTGATAGCTTTTAATAAGGAGGTTTTGATAATCAGTTAATTGGTCGATACTTTCATCGCCTATACTCTTGTCACTGTATGTCCTAAAGGTTTCCATAATTCGCTGAATTTTTTCAGCGCCTTCAACACCGTAGAAATTTAAGCTTAAGAGGAGTTCTTGTGAAAATCCATACTCTTCATAAATTTCATCAAGAGCATCAATCAGAGTCAGTCCTCTTTCTTTGTAATAGAGAGCGACTTCACCCATGAGGGCGATTGAGGAAACACCATCTTTGTCTCTAACAAACTCATGAGATAAGTAACCAAAGGATTCCTCGGTTGCAAAGACGAATGACCTGGAAGGGTCTTCTTTGGCTATTTCTCCCATTCTTCTACAAATCCACTTGAACCCAGTTAAAGTATTTTCAGTTTCAACGCCATAGCGTTTTGCAATTGTTGCTTGGAGCTCTGTAGTTACAATAGTTTTAACGAAGTAAGGATTCTTTGGCATCGTTCCCATCTCTTCGTGGGTCTTCAAAATATAGTTGAGCATAAGAAGCCCAATTTGGTTACCGTTAAGGTAGTGAACTTCATTTTCATGAAGGAGGCTTACCCCGACGCGATCAGTATCAGGATCAGTTCCCATGACAATATCGGCGCTCTCTTTTTTCATCAGCTCTACGGCCATAGCTAGTGCTTCTGGATTTTCAGGGTTAGGAGAGGACACAGTTGGAAAGTCTCCATCTGGAGCATCTTGAAGAGGAACTGAAGTGACATTAGTTAAACCAATATTTTTCAGCGCTTTTAAGCAAGGGTAAGACCCTGTGCCATGAAGAGCGGTGTAGATAATATGAAGATTCTTGCCCGAGCTTTGAGTAAGCTCTAAGCGCTGGCATTCCTTTCTAATATTTTCATAGTAGAGATCTTCAGTTTTCTCATCAAGCCACTCTATTAAGCCTTTTTCAATACCGTCTTCAAAGTTCATAGAAGGAAGTTCAGAGTAGTCTTTGATTGAATTAAAAGTTTCAATGATGGTGTTATCTACAGGAGGTGTGACTTGAGCACCATCGGCCCAGAATACTTTGAAACCATTATACTCTGGAGGATTATGACTAGCTGTCACCATAACTCCGGCGCGGCACTTATGGTGACGGATCGCAAATGAACACAGGGCCACTGGGTTTAGTCTCTTATAGATTAGGGCCTTAATTCCATTGGCCGCAAAAGTTCCCGCTGCTACCTTAGCAAATTCAAGAGAAAAATTTCTCGAGTCATAGCTAATGGCCACACGATTATCTTCTGAATATTCTTTAAGAATACTTAAGCAAAGAGCGTGGGTCGCCTTCATTATATTATACTTATTAAGGCGATTGGTTCCTTGACCAAGTACTGCACGAATTCCACCAGTGCCGAAGGCCAAGTCTTTATAGAACCTCTCCTCAATTTCTTTGTCATTTCCACTGTCTAGCAATTGCTGTACTTCTTGACGGGAATCTTTATCAAATGCAGGGTTATTGGCCCACTCTTGTGCTTTTTCTTTGCTCGACTTACTCATTGAAGATAACTCCCCACTTTAAGAAATTATAAAGGCCCAAAAAAGACCATTAAGGTAATACTGAAGCAGTATAATCGCAAAACTAGGGCTTATAGGCAACTGACTGGCAAATAGCGCCATTTTAATATGTCAGACAAAAGTGTTATGGCCGTGGAAACTCCTTTGATTGAAGAGGAAAGTTTTGTATATTGGGGTCTTAGATAATGGAAAACCTAAGTCATTTGAGAATAAAAGGGAGAATAGAATGGCAAACGCAAGTATGAAGCACCCAAAGAATATAGCCGGTAAGTTCTACTGTACTGACCCTGATGATGATAATGGTGAAGGCTGCATTGCCTGTAATGTTTGCTATTCAGGTGCTCCTGAGTTCTTTGAAGAGGATGAAGATGGGAATGCCTATATTTCCAAACAGCCCACTACTGCTGAAGAAATAGAGCTTTGCATGGAGCAACTTGAGGCCTGCCCAGTAGCTTCAATCGGTGATGATGGATAGTTGAGCTATCCAGTACTTTAATATTTAATTTTAGAATTAGAGGGGACCAAGTGTTCCCTTTTTTAATATTCGTTGTGTCAAACGTATCTTCTTGATATTATTTAAAAGTAATAAGAATTTATATAAAACGATTTCCTTAACGGAAGAGGAGAGTTCATGAACCCAACGACTATTCAGTTAGTGGGAACCATTTTATTTGCTTTGGCAGTGGTTCACACTTTTCTTGTATCAAAGTTTCAAAAACTTGCTCACAAGTACCCAGAAGGCTCAATCGGCGAAAACTTCTTTCACTTCTTAGGTGAAGTTGAAGCTGTTTTTGGAATTTGGGCGGCCATATTTCTGGCCTTTAGATCTTGTGTTGAAGGTTTTGCTGTCTATGATGATGCTCATCATGTTGTTGGTGGAGCCTTGCATTATATGGAGAGTCTCAATTTTACAGAGCCTGCCTTTGTCTTTGTTGTCATGTGTATGGCCGGAACAAGACCAATTATTCTGCTCGCTGAGAAAATAATTCTGATGATCGCAAAATTAATTCCTCTTCCTGGAAAGATGGCCTTCTATGTTGCGGCCTTAATCTTTGGACCAATTTTAGGTTCATTTATCACTGAACCTGCTGCTATGACTGTGACAGCTCTTATTCTACTAGACTACTTCTACTCTGGAGAAATGAGCAATCGATTTAAGTACGCAACGATTGGTCTGCTCTTTGTGAATGTTTCCATCGGTGGAACTCTTTCTCACTTTGCAGCACCTCCGGTTCTCATGGTGGCAAGTAAGTGGCACTGGGGCTTCATGCATATGTTAACAAACTTTGGTTATAAGTCAGTTATTGCCATTATCATTTCAACTATCGTCGTTGCTTTCATGTTTAAGAAGGAATTGACTGGTAAGTTAGAAGTTAAGCAAAAGCACGAAAACTATATGACTCCTACTTGGTGGATGACTTTAATTCATATTGTCTTTCTAGCTCTCTGTGTTTATACCGCTCACCACATGGTCTTCTTTCTAGGTCTCTTTCTCTTCTTCTTGGGCTTTGCAACCGTGACGCAAGAGTATCAAGATAAGATTAAGTTAAAAGAATCACTTCTTGTTGGTTTCTTTCTAGGTGGACTTGTTACCCTTGGTGGTGTCCAAGCTTGGTGGCTTCAACCCATTCTTACAACAATGCCGGATCTTCCGCTCTTCTTTGGTTCAACCGGCCTAACGGCGATTACTGATAATGCAGCTCTTACTTACTTAGGCTCACTTGTTGATCTAACAGATTCTGCTAAGTACAGCTTAGTTGCTGGTGCAGTTGCCGGTGGTGGTTTAACAGTTATCGCAAACGCTCCAAACCCTGCAGGTTTTGGAATTTTAAAAGGGCGCTTTGGTAAAGATGGAATCAATCCTCTAGGTCTTCTCTTAGGGGCCATCGGGCCAACTATTATTGCCATGATTTGCTTACAAGTACTTCCAAGCCTAAGTTCAGCTGGACACTAAGTTCATCATCAATTGAGAATTTTAAAATGAAGCCCCATTGTTTGGGGCTTTTTTTTTTAGTAAGAAGCAGCTTCTAGTTTGATTCTCCAGCCAAATGGGTCTTCACCAGTGCCTTCTTGTAAATTTAAGAGTGCCTCTCTTAACTTCTTTGTTGTAGGGCCATAGTTTTGGCCAAGAGGGAAGAGCTCTCCATTAGCAAGCCCAAGGGTATCAATAGGCGTTATAATAACAGCGGTGCCGCAGGCAAAGCATTCAGAGCATTTTCCACTTTTAATATCTTCTAAAAGATCCATGATCTTCATTTCTTGCTCAACAACTTTCACACCTAAGTGTTTGGCCATCTCAATAATTGATTTTCGAGTAATACCATTTAAGATGGTAGAGGTAAGGCTTGGGGTTCTAATTTCGCCACCATAGACGGCGAAGAAATTCATGCCACTCATTTCTTCTATATATTCTTTCTTAAGAGCATCAAGCCAGAGTACTTGATGAAAACCTTTCTTCTTTGCTTCAATCATTGAGAGTAAGCTGGCCGCATAATTACCACCCGTTTTGGCAGCGCCAACTCCTCCGGGGCATGCTCTCACAGCATCTTCTTCAACGAGTACTTTAACAGAGCCAGATGAGAAGTAAGCGGCCGAGGGAGAGGCCACAACTAAGAATTTAAACTTCTCACTAGGTTTAATCCCAAGGTTACTTTCACTGGCATACATGAAGGGCCTAATATAAAGACTTTCGCCAGAGTTCACTGGAATAAAGTCAGCACAATATGAAGTGAGTGTTTCTACGCTTCCTAGAAAGTCATTTATTGGTACTTCTGGCATGGCCATTCTTAAAGCAGAGAGATTGAAGCGTTCAGCATTTTGATCTGGCCTAAAGAGAAAGGGGCCAGCGCCCTTAGTATTGTAGCCCTTCATCCCTTCAAAGATTTCTTGGCCATAGTGGAGCACTTTGCAAGTAGGGTCTATGTTAAGTGATCTATAGGGAACAAGCTTGAATTCTCCCCATTTCCCATTGTCGTAATCGGCTTCGATCATCACAGGTGTAAGAGCTTTACCAAAACTTATATCAGCGGGTAGTGAAAAGCTCTTCAAAGCTTCTATAGCGCCATGATCTACTACTACATTATTGATGGTGTTACTTGTCATTATTCTTCCTTAGGAGTGAATTCAAATTAATCTATCAGTAATGAGAAAAACTGTCAGGTTTCTATGGGAATTAGAGCTAGGCAAAAATGTTACGATGAAATCGATTGTGCCTTGAGTTATAAATCTTTGATATGATGGAATTACAAGGACTTATTTCTATGTTTTTAGCAGCTTTCTTTCATTCATGCTTACTCCTCTTGAGTTCAGCTTTTGCTGTTACTGGGAATGAGTCATTTAATGTCGTGATAGAAGGACGCAGTAACACTATTGAGTCTTATCAAAAGAGAGCAGAGTTAAAGCTTGCTCGGAGCACTAATTTTTGCCGAGGCTTCTACCTTCCTGAGAAAATTGGAGCTTGGGGTTGTGAGCCTGTTGGATCGGGTAAAATGAAGTGCACTTCAAAGTATAAGTGCGGTTTGATTAATAAAACTTTCTCAAGAGTAACTGAGTCTAAGAGAATACGTTTAGAGCTAAAGAAAGTCCCTACGGATAAGCGACCCTTTTCCATGCACGTTTCTAAGAAGTCCCTGCGTACCCCAAGTAAGCGCCACTATGTTAGAGAAGTGAATCGAAAGCGTCAGCAGGCTTATAACTCTCAAAAAGCCATTATTAAGAGGCAAGTTAAAGAGAGGGCCAATAAGATTAAACTTGAGATGACTGAGTATGACGAGTTTTCTAAGTTAGAAGAAGAGTTGGCCATCGAAAGAACTCAGTCTGGTCATTCTGTAAGTAAGAATAAAGTTGATAATCTCTCTAGTAACGACTTAGAAGAAGATCAAAGTCAACTGAAAGAAGACCTCACCGGCATCATTTATCGTATGGAGCGTACTGAGAGTAATTCCGGTGATGAAGAGATTATTAGAATTTCAAAGGGAGTAAAAGGGGATAAAGAAATACCTATGAGAAGGAAGTTAAAGCTTCTCGCCTTTTCAGGAGCAATGACTCAAGTTCAAGATGTAAATGATAATACTGTGGCCACCTTTGACCTTGCTTGGACTCCTCGTTTTAAATACTCTGATAAGTGGGCCTTTCGAGGTCGATTAGGTGGACACTTTATTAGTGTTGAACCATTAGATGGCTTTGATTCTGAGACTTTCCTCGTTTATGAGCTTGGAGCTGAAGCCGAGTATACTCTATTTGATGATGGCTATTACCTAAGTGCAGGGCTAGGATTCCAGTCATGGGGCTCTACTGCTGGAGGAACTTTCACAGCGGTTTCTATCGGTGGAGGTTATCACTTCGAATTTAATAAACTTAAGATATTCGATAGAGTCTTTGCTAGTTACACTGCTATTGGAAATGAAGCTTCTAATAAAGAGCTTAAAATAGGTCTTGGCGTCTCTTTTTAAAAAATCATGAATCAGAGCAATAGTGCCGTTTCGAGGTGCGTTCTTTTTAGTTTCTTTGAGGATGGCCATCTTCTTGACGAAAGCATTGTAAATCTCCTAAGATCTCACACGAAGTTAAAGATGCGGCCGTAGCTCAGTGGGAGAGCACCTGCCCGACACGCAGGGGGTCACTGGTTCGATCCCAGTCGGCCGCACCATCTTCACTTCTCTAAAACTTTCCCTCTGTATAGTAAATAAATCCTGACACAATCCAATAACTTAGCTAAATTAAGCGTTCATGAAAAGTCGTCTTAACCGCTCACTTGGTGGTCTCCTTTATTATCAATTTGTAGAATTCATTCCTTACTATATAGGTGCGCTCCTTTGCCTCTATGCTACGCACTGGATCCAGTCTCACTTGCCCTTCTTGGCCAAGGAGCTTGCTGATATTGTTCAGACGGGAACGGAAGAAATTGAGGTATGGAAGTTCTTTGCGCTGGCCTTAGGTATTATTGTCTTTAGAACTTCGAGCCGTTTACTCTTCTTCTATCCGGCCAGAGTTTTACAAAAGCACTTGAGAGTCGAGCTCCTAGAAAAGCTTGAAGCTGTTAGCCCAACTCGCTACCGCCACCACTCAGACGGTCAATTATTTCAAGTCCTGCAAATGGATATGGAGCAGCTAAGAGCTCTCTTGGGTTTTGCCCTCTTGCAAGTTGGAAATATTATTGTCGCCATGGTTGTCTTAATTCCAAAGATTGTAAGTGTTAATAGTGCACTGCTCGTGGCCCTCACGCCACTTCTCATTGCCTTTACTCTCTTTACAATTATTGTCAGTAGAAACCGTATTTACTATAAAAAAGTTCAAGACCTGCAAGGTGAAGTTCAAAATGTGGTTATAGAGACTTATGCAGGAAAGAAAACGATAAAGAACTATCAAGCGGAAGGCCCTTTCATCGATTGGTTCAAGAGCTATTCGTGGAAGGAATTGTGGTACTTCTATAAAGCTGGAGTAGGGGTTGGTATTTCTATTCCTTTTCTGCCTTTGGGGATCGGCTTAAGCTTGCTGTGGGGAGCTCATATAGTATTTGAGCAAAATCTAGGAGCAAGTACCCTTATTCTCTTTAGTGGATTTATCTACCTCTTTCTAGAACCCATTATGTTTCTCTCGTGGATTGGTGTTGTCTTTGCTCGCTCCTATGGGTCTTGGCAACGGATAAAAGCGCTGGTTAAAGATATCGACTCACCATCAAAGGAGGAGATTAGTCTTAAGGAAAATAATCCAATTCAAGAAGTAGAGGATGAATCTTCTTATAAGTTGAATGTTGATTTCTGGGACTCAGGACTTCCCCTCTTGTTTAAAAAAGGAGAGTGGAGCGTTTTTGTAGCAAAAACAGGTTATGGTAAGAGTCATGTCATTTCACAATTAGCAGATATTTTAAAGTTAAGAAAAGTTGCAATATCCTATGTTGCTCAAGACCCCTACCTTTATAACGATACTATTCTAAATAATATTTTTCTGGGGCAAGATCAGCTCCCTGAACGAATTGATGAAGCCTATAAGCTTCTTTGTTTATTTGGGCTTGATTATCTTGCAGCAACTCAAGATGCCCTCTTGAGTATGGAAGTAGGAGAAAAAGGAAAGCGTTTAAGTGGAGGGCAGGCCAAGCGGTTAAGCCTAGTGCGCTCCCTTATGGCAAGAGCAGACGTATTGATATGGGATGATCCGTTCTCTTCAGTTGACGTAATATTGGAGAAGACAATTATTTCAAAGCTTAAGAACTGGCCAGGCCTTTCATCTAAGACAGTGATTCTATCAAGTCATAGAATCACAACTGTCAGGGCAAGCGATAGAGTTTATTACTTAGAAAAAGAAAATGGAATCAAAGAGCAAGGAAAGGTCGCAGACCTTCTCTCTTCTGGAACAGAGACATATGAGTACTTTAAAAACCAAATGGTCTAAATTTTTCTTCTTCACTGGTGGCAAGAAGTTTTTATTCGTTATAGGAACGTGCTTACTCATTAGCTCCTTCCTTGGGGCAATGACACCACTAAAGATGAGGGAGTTAGCAGCTAGTTATGAAAGTAAAGAGCTTTACTATGCAGCAATATGGCAGCTCTTTGCCATTTTTGTGGGAGTCTATCTCAATAGAGTTTTCTACCAACTAGGACTTAACAAGTATATGCAGCTCCTCATGCAGAATACGCGCTCCATCTGTTATGAGAAATGGCTTCATGCTTACGATATCAAAACAAAGGATGATAGTCGTAATGAGCGCTACCCTCAAGGTGAAGTGATCTCTAGGATAATGAATGACACTGAGTCGTTAAGAGAGCTGATGACTTCAGGTACTTTTGGCATCTTCATTGATATTTTCTTTGTGATTTCTTCACTAAGTGCCTTTATTAGTTTGAATAAAACCAGTGGCGTTGTTCTTGCTCTTGCTGAAGTCATTTCCGCCCTTCTTCTCGTATGGGGCTCTCGCTATATGAGAAAGATATTTATGGAGGTGCGAAAATCAAGAGCTGACATGAGTAGGCTATTATCAAATATGGTTGGCGGCATAAAGGAGACACATTATACCCGGCATGAAAATTATGCATCCAAAAGAGGTGCTGTAGTTTTTCAAGACTTCTTGAAGAAGATGTTAACTGCAAATGTTTGGGACGCTGGCTATTACTCAACAGCAGAATCTCTCTATCCAATGATGCTGGCCCTTGTTGTTTTTCTCTTTCCCTATTCTCATATTACCGAAGCGGCCATCATTTTTGCGATAGTTGACCTTATCCAGCGCTCAGTTGGACCAGTAAAGGATGTCGCTGCCAAGATTGCGAATATCCAGAGGGCCTATACTGGATTAGCTCGTATTGATGAGTTCTTAAGTGACCTCAGTATGGATATGAGCTCTGAAAATCATAAACCCATGGGGCTTCTTACTCTGGATGAAGTTGTGGTAAATATTGAAAAATTTGAATACCCTCGTAAGGGTGATGATGAAACGTCATTTGCTCTGAGTGATATCTCCTTTAGTGCAAAGCCTGGTGAGCTTGTTGGAATTGTCGGCCTATCAGGCTGTGGAAAATCTACTCTTTTAAATATTATGGCCGCAAATATTTTCCCTCATAGTGGTGCAATATCATTAGTGGACAAAGATGGCGGCTTACTTTCTTTTCCTGGGCAAGAAGTAAAAGATACTATCCATTATAAAGAGCAAGTTGGTATTGTCAGTCAGGAGAGTCATATTTTCTCTGACTCGGTTGCTTTCAACATTTGTATGAAAAAAGATATTCCAAAAGAGTTCTATGAATTTTGGAAGATGGTTGAAGAGAGGATTCCCTATATTCTTGTGTGGGGGATTAAGCCAGAAGATATCCTCAATCAAAGAAGCCTCTCTCTTGGTCAAAAGCAATTACTGGCCGCAATACGTTCATGCTTTTTGAGAAAACCAGTTGTTCTCTTTGATGAAATAAGCTCAGGCTTAGATGGGGAACTGGAGCTTGCCTTAAGAGAGATGGTTCGACTGATTCAAATAAACT
>CALHBL010000222.1 GCA_937930825.1 uncultured Bacteriovoracaceae bacterium | reverse complement strand
CTCGGCCAGTTCATTACAGGTGGGCCAGTAAAGAAGGCCATGATGAAATGCCTATTAAAGAGCTTAGATTTCATCCGATCTCGGCGAGGCCCATCTAGCTAGGCAACAACAAACAATCTAATATTTCTATTATTACTGGAACGAATTTCAAGGTTCCATTCGGGTCTTTTAGTGACTTTTCAATACTTAAAAATTCCAACGCTATAACTATATTGATCATTTTAGAAATAGTCATTATAAAGGCAGATCATTTACAGGAGTTTTATTGAGTACATGGGCAAGAGAAAAATCTTATTAAGTCTATTTTTAGATTCAGCCTTGAAACCTAGGTCAGTTTACCTCCGATTTCTTATAAAAGAGGTGGGGATGAAATATTATTAAAGAGTTGAGATTTCATCCGGACTGGGGATTCCAAATTCTTCTTTAAGAGAAGAATCAAATACTAACTATTTTAATGCATCAAGAAATGCCACCTAGAAGAACCCTATTCAACTTTACAAGTTCCCACATTCTTATGGTATCGCTCAGTAATCTCTTTGGAGCTAAGCTTTGGATTTTGGCGCTTGAGTTCTGAGAGAATTTCTATGGCCACTAATTGTTCATCATCTTTATACACATTAAGGATTTGGTTAAACTCTAAGTCACCTCGAATTGATTCGACCTCACTTGGCGAGGCCGTAAGTTTCACCTCAGGTAGTGGCGCCTGTTCATTAGTTGTCGCCTTATCGAGCTTATCACTTAGAATACTTCTCATGCTTTCGGCCTCTTCAGCGTCAATAAGCTTCAACTTAAGTGCCTCTTCAATAGCTTCCTCCATTGCTGCATCGATATTACTCGATTTTGGATTCCACTTTTCTAATTTCTTAAGAATATGCAACCGTGCCTTTGGAGAAAGCTGGGACAGAGCGGCCATCATTTTAGAAAACTGTTCAGTGCCAAGAAGCTTCTTAAGCTTCTTTGTAATTCTCAAAAGCCTTGGATTATTTACAACTTGCGATAAAAAGCTACTCACTTTACTTAAGGCCTTATTTTTCTCTTCTAACAATTTATCTGACTTCTCAATATTTTTTAAGTCTTCACTTCTTTTAAATAACTTTAAAGCTCCAACCATTCCTGCAGCATCTACTGCTGTGAATGCTAGAGCAATCGCTGCTTCTACCTTTGCTTCATCATACTTCTTCAACTCTTTTCTTGAGTCCTCAATAGTTCTTGCATCCCCACCTCCAGCAATAAAGGAGGCCTGAAATTGCTTCTGATTGGCATAACTCGTTAAGGCCTTATGAGAGAAGTAAGCCGATTCTGTAGCACCAAGGACCATTCCGGCCACTCCGAGTCCAGCGGCAGTCGAAGCCCAAGCTGCTCCTGATGCACCAAGCACCCACGCTCCCACGCCAGCTGTAATACCACCGGCCAGGAGAACACCTCCTACGATCAGGCCTCCCCACATAAAAACGTCATCAACAACCTTAGAAGTCTCATCACTCTTATTTATGCGGTTTATAATATTACAAATAAAGGGGGCATACTCTGGATTATTGATTAAAAGTTGCCCGACAGCAGCAGGATTAGTAGAGGTTAATTTCTTTAGATCCTTAATTCTTTGTCTTTCATATAAGGGATCATCTTTAAACGTATTTTCATCAATTTTATTCTTAGACATTTTCAAAAGAGAATTGACTTGATCATGTATTTTCTCTTGAGCTTCCTCAACTGCCATATCAATATCTTTAGGTTCAACCTTCTGATGCTCAGTATAGTTATAACTTGTTGTATTCTTCTTACTATCAGAGACTTCATTGATATCGTCTTCTTTATCTTTTAAACCACCAACTTTCTCTCTCATGTGATCAGTCATTAAGAATAGACCTAGGCCCTGACCAGCTTCTTTTAAGTATTGGCTTACATAGCTCTCATACTTACTAAATGCCGCCTCATCAAAATCGGGATCACTTGAATCCCAAAAAGGAATATTTATACTCCCTTCATCAACTTTCACTGACTTTTCAAATTCTTTAAGCTTGGTATTTACGCGAGCAATTTTCTCATTAAGCTCTTTTACCATTTCAGCACTCTTATATTTACGAGGCTTAGCTTTCTCTATTTCTGTAATTTCGCTTTTGATAATCCCTTCAATTTCTTTCAAACTCCCTTTCTTGCAATAGCTCATCATATCTTTGCAAAAGGACTTTGCAGCGGCCTCATTATCAACTGGCCCTTTGGTAAATTGATATTTTAAATTCACGAAAGTAGAAATCGCATTCGTAAGCGCTTTCTTAGCGATCATATCCTGAAGATCAGCTGCAACCAATAGACTGGAAATATCACTGAGACCAGAGAAATGTTCCTCCAAACTCCCAAAGGACTTAAGAGCACTAAAGCATTCAACATTATCTAAATCACTCAGAGCACCTGCTTCAAGTATACGGACCCCAAGATTCCGCTTTGCTTTAGGATCTTTGATGCAATTTTCAAAAACCTTATTAATGAGAAGGTAGTTTCTCACGCGATCATAGCGCTGCTTAATTAGTTTTCCTTTTCGTGTTTTATTAAAGAATTTCTCACTCTTAGGCTTTTTCAGCTCATCCGCCATTTTAGCATCAAGCTCTTTTAGCAACTCTACATTTTCAGGAGCGAGGGGTACCATATCTAAAGCAAGGCCATAATTCTCAAGGCCTTCGTTTCCATAAATTGAAAAGAAAGAGCATAGCAGAATGAATATAAATGGTTTCATCATTAAATTTCCTATATTTACCTATCGGACTCATTCTTTAAATTTTTAGTAAATTCGCCAAAGGAAGAGACAAGTCATTTAAAATTCGAATTTTCACCTGAGCTAAAAGTTGACTAAATTGCTTCTGGTCATATTTCTATCCACTTGCCTAAGCCCTATAAAGCTTGATAGCTACAACTGGTAAGTGAGAGCTTATTCCTGAGTAAATCTATCAAAGATTCTGTAATTAATACACTACATCAGCTTTCAAAGGGCCACTGACACTGACCTAGTGTACTTTATAGTAATCAACTTATTTAACACCAAAAATAAAGGAAAAACTATGAAGAACTTACTCCTAGGCTTATCACTTCTTACGTCTCTCTCATCATTTGCTGCAGTTAAGACCCCAGAAGAAATCTTAAATAATATTAAAGAGATTGAAATATCATTGAGAACAAAGGTCTGTGGCCAGAGTCTTAGTGATGTTGGACTTGGTGAAGTATATACTCTTGTCTCAAACGCTAGTCAGAAAATTGTCAATAGAGAAGTCGCTCTCATGATTGTACTTTCAAAAGACTTCACAGAAGAGGAAACTGATGAATTAGTAGATAGCGAAGTCTTCACGAAGTCATCTGAAACTTTATTGGCAGATATGGAACGTCTAAGTAATGATGAATCACAAGATTCTTTAAATATCCTTTGTGACCATTTAGGTGCTGTACAATAGTAAACACCAGAATTACCCCATCATCTACGCGCCGTAATTTACTTTAATAAATAGAAGTACTACGGCGCGATTTCTCATTATACCAACTTTAATAGTGATCTCTCTAAAATAAAGAGTTACCATTTGCAGTAACTACTCTTTTCAATGACTCAATTAGGGAGAATTTATGAAGAAACTATTAATAGTTCTAGGATTGATGGCATCTATCTGCAGCGAGGCAAGACAACTAGAAGCAGAATGTCACAGCACTGGCCATAGTCACGAATCAGAGGCCACAAGAGTTTTTATTTTTAATAATTACACAAGAGGCACAAAGACCGTCTCAGTTAAATTAGGTGCGGCCTTTCATCTCAATTTTGACCGCATCAACGAAAATACCAGTGAAGCCACTGGTCATAATAGCAAGGGGTACTATTTAGTAAAAAGTGAAAGAGTGAAGCTTACCGTTTTTAAAGCTGTAAAAGACCTCAATGATATGATGGTTAAAAGAGGAATTTTAACTATCGAAAACCAAGAAGCTCACCTTGTCTGCAGTGTGTATGTAAGCAAGTAAGAACATCTCAATATTCTTAGGTTTTCAATCCTAGAAGACTTAAGATTTTGAGGAGTTGGCCTCAAGTGACCCTTCAACTTAGGCCGACTAATTTTGTGACATACCAAAGAAAGTAAGACAGGTTTTGTCTGCCGCTACCTTCTAAGTCCCTAATTGTATTAGCCTCACCTATTGGAACTCATCTTGCAGCTACAGGGCATGATGAAAAAAAAAGAACCTAATCCTATGGCCTCTTATCCTATTACTTCTCACTCTAGGAAGCTGCTCTAGTGATATTCAAGATAAGAACTCTGAGGCCTCAACGGCAACCTTTGATATCCTGGCCATCACGGCCAAGAGTTCTAATGAACTCACAACCTATAGAGAAGGGGCCTGGAGTGAGATCCCCGCCAAGCGTGAAGTAAATTTCACTGCCTGTTTAAATGATGTCACTTTAATTGTTCCCCTTCAGCATCAAGAAGTATCAATTCGCACACCTTATTCAGTTAAGAATAAAATTACTAATAGTGCAGGATGCACCACATGGAGTGATACTTTTGAATTTCGATACTTCTCAAATGAAGAGCTTATTAAGTATCCGGTTTCAATAACGACTACGACTGGTCATATTGGGCACAAGGAAATCCTTCTTGAAGTTAATCCATGGAGTCTTAATGATTCAGGGCTTACCTATGATACACGCTACGAGGTGTCACCTTCTCTTGGGAATAAAGAGAAGCACATTATTCCTACCCCTATCCAATTATCTAATATCTCATTTACGCATGTAGAAAATGGTCTCAACGCTAATAAGAAACCATTCATTAAATTTGATATAAGTGGACAAATTACAGGGCGAAGACTTGATACTAATGGAAACCCTGTTTCTCTCAATCTTACTAAAGGCAGCTTTTCTTTAGATCTTCAAATAATAGAAGTTAAGAGTAATAACCCGGTTGATATTCCTGGATCTAAACTCAGAGTAATCATCGAAGAAAATGACTTTAAACAGGGAAATTTCTCTCGAAATATTTCCTTTAATCTACCAGAGGGATATAAAATTTCCCAAATTTCAAAATACTATGTAAATGTTGACCTCAACCCTATAGGTCTTCCCAAGCAAGTATTGGCCGATGCTCAAGCCCGCACTCTTACTCATAGGGGGTATCTTCCTCTACCTGAAGATAGAGCAACTCGAGGAGGACACCTTCTTCCCTATAGTAGCGATGACGTTCTAGCTAAGAGTAGCTTTAATAGTACACCTACTGCTCAAGGTTCTTCTTCTATTAAAGACGACCCTATAGAGCATGAAGAAGCTGAAAACAACTCTGTAGAAAAAATAGAAAGTGCTAGCGATAGCGTTCTTACTAATCAAGTGGAAAGCGGCAGCGTTCCTACTATAAAAGTAGAAAGTGACAGCGCTCCTGCTAAACAAGTAGAAAGCGACTACGGTCTTGCAAAGGAAGCAGGTGCTGATAGCAACTCTTCAGGGCCTATATCTATTTTAAATGTTTTCTTAGAAAATGGTGTTCTTCTCAAGCCTAAAGATAATTCTCCCAATATGCGGCTTAGGAGAATGCCCATTAGAATTTGCCTCACTGATGGCCTTTCTCAAAGAGCAACACCTATAGCGAGTACGCAGGTCACCTTTTCAGGAAGGCAAGTAAACCTCCAAGACACACAAGAACTTAGAACTACTACGACGGATCAAAGTGGCTGCTTTGACTCCTATATTCTTCTATCTTATGACTACCTTGGTTGTGAACGCTATATCAACTTTGATTATCAAATTGACATTCTTGACGGCGTTTATAAAGGGGTCTCTAAGAATGCCTCCCTGGCCATTAACCCTTATAATGCCAATAGCCTCTTTCGTAATTTGGAGACCCAAGACGTGCCTCCGGCCCTTCAGTGTGTTGCCCCTAGTATCGCCATTAGTCAATTCACTTATAGAAGTGAAGGTAATCGCAGAGACTCATATAAGGTCAACCGTCACCTTCACCTCTCTTTGGTAAAGAACTTTTCTTTTGAATTTAGACCAACCTTCTTTCGAGATGGCTCTTATCAAGAAGTTGAGAATCATAAGAATCTCTATGCTGGTGAATTTGAGATGACAGCAACTATTCTGTCACCCAAGTTTCCCAATGTGAATTACTACGAATTTAACGAAGATCAATGGGATCATCTGACATCGACTCAAAAAGATGTGAGCGTTAACCGTAATGGAATAGTGGCCGATCAAATCGCGCTTCCCTTTCACTTATCTGAAACACTCTTTCTCAGTTATAAGAATCTTCTCTTAGTGGAATTAAAACCTAAGACAGGAACTAACCTCTCTCCTATTAAAGTGATGCTTCCCTTCTTTGCTACGGCCCAAAGCGCAAGCCTCATGCCTTCAATTATCCATGAAGATGAAATGAGTGATGCCCTAAGAGAGAAGATTAGTGAGGCCATCCAATTTAAGAATAAAATCCCTGGCGTTCACTCAGCGCAAGTTGAATCTGCTCAAAGACTAGCAGCAGCTCCCATCGAGCTTTACCGAGAAAAATTAAAGAGTATCAATAAGAAGAAGAAAGGAAGAAATATCATCTTTAAGCATGGAAGCCTCTCTTTCTTCAACGATCTGCCTGCTCTAGATAGTAAGGACCGAAAGCTAAGTTTCAGTTTCTTTCAAAATAATGAGAAGTATGAATCAAGCCTGAGCATAGCAGATATGAGGGTGCTCACTGACTATCAAGGCAAGAAGACAAATAAACTTCTTAAAAAGTTTTGCCGAGCATTCTACTCTCTAAAAAGAACGAAGAAAGAATTCGACAACTGCTTAGAAAACCCAAGCGAGCATATCAATGTCACGCCTATGAGCTTTGTAGAAGACCTCTTAGTTTCTAAGAAAGTAGTCATTAATGATTCAGAATTTTCCTATGCAGAAGCAAGGTTCATCAATGATGATACAGGTAAAATACGCAGAGGGAATGCCTTCTTTGCGGCCTATGGTGACCGCTCATCAATCAGCTCAGGTGAGCGAGACAGTGAGGCCACCACCACCAACCTCACTTATGGAGTGGAAGGGCCGAGCATGGTCTTTATGGGCTTTAATAAGAGTAAGGCCACGACTCAAGAGGTTTATAAAGTTAAGAATTCAACTCGCATGAAGGCCGCTTTTAATAGAAATTATACTTCTAGAGATCTTCTTGACTTAACCTTTGAGCGCTTAACCCTACAGATCCCCCTTAAAACAAGGGCCTGTATCACCGTTGAGTCTGCTAAGAAGGTTGATTTAGCATACCAAATTTGCGATTCAAGAGCTTATCTTAAGCAGCATAGGGAAACTTGGTTCTTCATCGGTGACACCAATGCCGTCAAGCATGGCATAATTAGTGATGCCAACCTTTCAGGGGATATTAATCAGAACCAAGTAATCAGAGGTCAGCAGCGCTTTAATCAACTCTGGGATGATATGGAAAAGCAGGACACGCTGCTTGTGATCAAAGAATTAGGTTCTATCAACCCTGGGGATGCTTTTGAATCCTACACCCAAAGAGCAAATCAACTTATTCCCTATGAGTCGAATTATGATCACTCCTTTCCAGGCATGATCATACCTTTCTCTCATGTTCCTACAAACTCTTGCACTGATTG
>CALHBL010000221.1 GCA_937930825.1 uncultured Bacteriovoracaceae bacterium | reverse complement strand
TCAGTTCTCATATAGGTAATCAAACCCTGCATTCCATGATTCGTTAGTTGAATACCTTCATAGAGTTTCTGGGCCACCATCATCGTTCGCTTGGCAGTAAAGCCCAGCTTATTGGCCGCTTCCTGCTGAATCTTAGAAGTTGTAAAGGGTGGGGTTGGGTTTTGCTTACGCTCTCTCTTCTTTACATCAAGAACATTATAAGGTTTCCCCTTCACATCACTTACTATTTTATTAACGAGATCTTCATCAACGAGCTCAGTCTTCTTAGTGGCCTGTTCTCCATAGTACTTGAATTCAAATTTTACATCGCTCTTTTCCATCACCCCAGCGATAGAGAACCACTTCTCAGGAATAAAGGCCTTCACCTCATCTTCTCTTTCAACAATAATTCTTAAAGCTACGGACTGAACGCGCCCAGCAGAAATTCCTCTTTGAACCTTATCCCAAAGGATGGGAGAAATTTTGTAACCCACCAAGCGATCAAGAACTCGCCTTGTTCTTTGGGAGTCATACATCTGCTTTTGTAATTTTGAAGGGTTTGCTATCGCTTCTTGAACAGCAGACTTTGTTACAGCGTTGAAAACAACGCGATATGTTTTAGATGGTTTACCTATCTCTTCAGATAAGTGGTGAGCAATGGCCTCCCCTTCACGGTCCATATCGGGAGCAAGGTAGATTTTATCAGCGCCCTTTGCTAAATCTTGAATTCTCTCTATTTTATCTTTCTTACCTGTTATAGGAACAAGGTCGATTTCAAAGTTTCCTTTTACATCAACGCCGAGCTTTGATTTTGGAAGATCTTTAATGTGACCATTTGAGGCAACAACCTGATAACCTTTTCCAAGGTATTTCTTAATCGTTTTAGCTTTTGAAGGTGATTCCACTATAACGAGATCATAGGGTCCTAAGTTGCGCTTCTTTGCTTTCTTCTTGGCCTTCTTCTTTGTTTTTTCTTCGGATTCTTTGCCGTCGTCTTCTGATGCGGCCACTTTCTTGGTTGTTTTCTTTGCTGTTTTCTTTGCTGTTTTCTTTGCCGTTTTCTTTGCAGTTTTTTTGGTAGTTTTCTTTGCAGTTTTCTTAGTTGCTTTCTTAGCAACCTTCTTCTTGGTCGTTTCCGTCACCACTTCACCTTAAGTTAGAGGCGACTTCTAGAGTTTACGCCTCGTGTTTACATTTGATTGGAAGGGACAAATCAATAATTGAATGTCTACAGTTCGTCAGTATTCAACAACTCATCGATTTCTTCAAGGTCAAACTCAGTTAAACCGTAAGGATTTTCTTTGGCATTCAGATCTTCATCAAGAAATTTAAGCCCAACTTCCCCTTCAATATCATTTAAGGACTCGAAAGCATTGGGGTTTAAGCCTAAATTATTCTTTTCAATATTATTTAAGTTCTGTACTTCAAGGAACTTATCCTCATCAACCTTTGATTCATTAAGGGACTGCTCTGCCTCAAGAATTTCATTTTCTAGCCGCTCAAGCTCCTTAAGGTCCCTCTCATGATCTTTTATGATCGATTTTTCTCGTTCTTGACGCTCTAACTCCTCAAGCTCATCTTCTGTGAGCTGCACTTGGTCAGCTTTATCGAGAAGATCCTTACTAATATCATCAAGACTCAGTTCAATATCGAGTTCATCAAGAGCTTGGCCCTCCAGGTCACGAATTCCTGACAATAAGTCCTTATTTCGATTCGCTGCAGCTAGAGCTGCCTGCTCTTCTGTCTTCGTTAATGTGATTGAGCCCATTGGAATTTCTTCTTTAGAATTTGTTACAAGACCAGTAGCAAAGTTATCAGTTAAGGAGATCACAACAAGCTCTCCAATTTTATAGGTTGGATCTGGGGTTAACCTCTTATCAGTGCCTTTATCTGTAAAAGAATAGACTTCAAAAACGCTCCCCATTTCGACACCATCCGCACGTCCTCTATCTAAGTAAGCAACATCACCAAATGAAATCCCGCCGGCGGAGGATTTAAAAGACCCAATCACGGCGGCTTCTATATTTCTCTTATTAAATGTTCTTATAATTTTCCCGATCTTAGGAGTATAGACTGTAACTCTATCACCTCTTGAAACAAGTCCTGAAACTTCCGTGACTTCAGCTTCCCAGCGGTTATTTATTTTTCGCATAACTTTAATCTGCGCGCCAATAGTGTATTTATAACCACCTCTATCTGAAACCTTATGCCGTAATTGGCCACCTGGTGCATAGACTGAGTATTGATCACCTGGTTTAACTTTCACAGACTTATCAAAGTCAATATAGATTCTGTCATAGCGTGATAGAAAGAGATTCTCTTTGCCCATGCCTGCGATTTCACCTAGGTCCTGTACTATATTAGATGTAACAAAGGTGTTAAGAAAGAAACCTTCCTTAACATCGAAAACAATTTTTGAATCCTTATCAAACCCTGAGTCATCATAACTCTCACCTGGTTCCTGAATGACAATATCAGGAATGGGCGGTGAATACTCACGATACTCTGACTTCAAGTTAGAGGTTGCAAGATTCTTTAAGTCCTTAAAGGTTTCCTCGGAAGCGAATTGAAAATACACGCCTTCATCGAGTAACCTCTTCCTCTCATCAATCCATTCCGGTTTTACCTCATCTCCAAAGTCGCCGAAGTTAACAAACTCACCATCTTTCTCTTTTGATAGAGTTGAAACCTTCTTTTTATTTTCTTCAAAATTACCAAGAGCAACCTCTGGCATTTTTTCAGTATCACCTGTTGAAAAGAGAAGGGTCATTCCGGGCTCAATCTCATGGGGGTTCGTAATTTGAGGATTTAAAGACCAAATTTTTGAATAATAAAAACCTGACCCAAAGAGGCGCTGAGATATTTTCCAAAGCCAGTCACCCTCTTGAATAACGTACTTATCAATTTGAGAGGCAGTCGATATCTCATCCCATTCTTTACTCGGAATTTTACCTTCAACAAATTTTGACAACTCTAATAATTCTTTCTCTTCGGCTCCAACGTCAAATATGACGGTCTTCTTCCCTTCTGAAGCATTATTTTCAACTTCTGAAATATTTGCGGCATCATTAACTGTTTTGCCATCAGCATCCATCAAAACCTCAAAACTCTCGTCAGTATTTGCTGTACCATCTTTATCATAAATAAAGTCACTACCATCATCTGAATCCGCACTTGAAGTATTTTCTTTAATAAGCTCATCTGAGCTTTTCTGACTTTCCTTATCAAAAATAATCTCACCAATATCCTCTTTAAGAGAATCAAGGTCATCAACCTCTTCTAAGTCTGATGCGCTGAGGCCCTTACTTCCTGATTCATCATCTAATAGAACATTTACATCTGATGGATCTAAGAGATCGAGAGACTCAGTACTCTCAGCATTAACCTGAACGCTAAGAAGTATTAATAGGAATAGTGGCGTTACTCGTTTCATTTTAATAATTAAGAACCTTGCTCAAAGAAATCATGGAGAATGGAATAGTACTTTTCTTGTTTTGCACTTATCTTCAATTTATCACTACACACAATAAGCCTTCCCAGTGTTTTTATCACTAGTCCAGAAAAAGCATACTGCTCTAATACTTCCTCAAAGACCTGCATTGAAAGGTCATACTCTCCCTGCTTAAAGAGGACTTCTCCTAATAGGAATTTTGCTCTGACAACGATTTGACGGATCGGTGACTTTTCAAGCTCTTTGATCATAGATAATGCTGAATCAAACTTATTAGCAGAAACTAAACTTTCTGCTTTTCGAATCTTATCAATATGCTCTTCAACCATTGCTGGACTTTGATACTTGAGCCCCCCCTTAAATGAAAGGGGCATGGACACACCTTGTCCCTGATGAGATTTTTTACTTTTCAAGTTATTATTCTGGGCAAAAACGTCCACAGTTTCCGCTAAATCACTATTTTTAACTTTTTCTAAATCACTAATAATGAGTGAAGAGTCCCCTCTGGACTCCATTTGATTCATCATCTGGCTAGCTTGGCTGCCCTCCACCTTTTCCATCTGACGCTCTTTAAGAAGTTTTTCGTACTTCTTATTGAGGCTATCAAACTGACTTCTAGGAACTGAAGGTAGTGCTGATTGCTCTTCACTCTCTTCATTATCGTCGCTGCCAAATAAGCTACGCTTTGATCCTATCCACGAACAAGATGCTAGCTGGGCCATCACCATTATGAGAAAGAGGGACCTCAGATAAATTAGGTTTGAATAACTTTTCACAACGTGTCCTCCATGACATGATGGCGAAAATAGGGCCGACAAAAAGGGAGTGCCCAATAAGGCTTACCAACAAACGTCTTTAATAATTGTAAGCGATTGCTGAGTGAAGTCAATCACTTGGGCCTCTATAATTTAAGACTGTAGTATTATAGTGCTATACCTATACAAAGAAGCAAGATGATTGATCATAGTAATCAACTAATTCATAAAATTATTCGCCTTCCTAGAGATGAAGCAGCTTTTATGTACTTTCAGCTGGAATCTAATGAAGGTTTATGTTTTTACTCAACTTTGGATCAAAGTCTAAAAGAGCCCTATCGCGATATTGAAGTCTTCGGCCACATTAGCCTTAGAAAAGAGATTGAACATTTCTTTGAGTACCTTAGTAGGAGCGTCAACTTAGAAGTGATCTTAGATGAGGTCACTGAAGACAGTGCTGAAATCGTCCAAAAGTATGAGAAAAAAGGTAAGAAGCATGTGAGACTTAATGAGAGATCAGAATGATAGATAAGAAAGCAGAAGAAAAGCATTTTAATAATAAGAGCACAGTCTATGGGCCAGTCAAGTCTTGGAGGTTTGGACTCTCCCTCGGGATAGACCCTATTTTCACACTATCTACTTGCTCTTTTAACTGCTTTTACTGCCAGTTAGGGCAAATTCAAGATATTACAGATCAAGTGAAGGAATATATTCCAACTGACACTGTAATTAATGATTTCAAAGACTCTTTAAAGAATAACCCTCAAATTGATGTTATTACTTTCTCCGGATCAGGAGAGCCAACTCTTGCGCAAAATATTGACCTAATGATTCAAGGGATTAAAGAGCTTGCGCCAAAGATAGAGCAGTATATTCTAACTAATGCTACCGAGCTCTACAGGCCAGAGGTCAGGCAACGCTTACTAGGTCTTGATAAGATCATTGTTAAGATTGATGCTGCAACAGAAGAGACCTTTCAGAAAATTAACCGCCCTGCTAAAGGCGTCACCCTTGCTCGTGTAAGAGAAGGCATTCTAGAGTTAAAGAAAGATTACCATGGCAAAATAGAAGTGCAGTCTATGTTCACTCCTCTAAATTTATCTGAAGTAGAGCAGTACGCTGAACTTATTAAAGAAATTTCACCAGAAGTAGTACAGCTTAATACTCCTAAGCGCCCCTACCCAAGCCAATGGCACCGAGAAAATCGGGGTAACCATCTCAAAGTATTTGATTATAAAACCACAGATCTAAAAACACTATCGGAAGATCAGGCAACAGAACTTGAAACCTTCCTAAAGAAGACTACTAGCCTAAAAATACTCTCTATTTATCGCTAAGGAATAGTCAAGACTATGGGAAAGTGATCGGAAACTCCCCCAGACTTGAAACGCTTTGGCGTACCAACAACGCGTGTACCATAGTAGTTACTCTTCTCCTTCTTCTGCTCCCAAACTCCACTATTATCCTTTGATACAAGAATACTGATATCTTTTTTACGAATTGATTTGGCAAGACTCTTTGAAACAAAGAATCTATCCAAGTAATTCCATGCAAGGCGAGGCCCGTAGAAGTATGTGCCAAGAGTTTTCTTACTCTTTCTCATCTTAGCTGTTAAATCTACTAGGCCAGCTTCTCTTAAGTATGAAAAAGGACTCGGGACTTCATGATCGAGGGTATTGAAATCTCCCGTGGCAACGACTGTGCATTCTTTCTTATCTTTATTTTTAGGGTTGGCCAGAGCATCCACTAGAGTTTCAGCAGCAGTTATACGGGCCCGTGTTTTAGAGCCTTGAGAAGGCCAGTGATTAGCAAAGAAACAATAGTCCTTCTTCTTCCAAGTTACCTTTGCTTCTAATATTGTTCTTGTTCTTCTTTTTAACTTCACCTTCCATTCTCGGTCAGATTTCCAAATTAGATCTTTGCTTGTTCGAATTAGAAAAGCTGTTCTCACTCCCCTTTTATCGCTTGTAGCCGCTACGACTATTTTGTCAAAAGGATGCTTCAACTGGTCATTTAATTGTTCAACAACAAACTTATTTTCAACTTCAATCAGAGCAAGAATATCTATTTTTTTGTTTGAGGAATTTATCACTTTGGCTAAACGCTTGAGCTTCTTTTTGAATTGCTTTTCATCCCAATTAAAGCGTAGACATTGATTCTTTCGATAGGAGCTCTTATTTTTTCGGCACTGTTTCTTAGACTTATGCCCTTTAGGAAGAAATTGCTCATCAGTAGTATTAGGGTCATCACTGTAGTCAAAGAGGTTTTCAACATTGTAGCTCATAATTGTCATGGAGAAGCATGAGTAAGAAAAGAGCAGTGAAGTAAATAAGATATACTTTGTAAATAAATGCATTGGGCCTCCCGGCTTTTCTATTAACCTGGAAGCTCAATAGCGTACTAACTTAAAGCTGTAAAACTAAAGATTTTCTTTGATCCAATTTAAAACGTCATCATGATGTGATTTCGTTTTTACTTTATCCATAATATGCTTCAACTTCCCATCCATACCTATGATAAAGGTTGAGCGCAGAATCCCGTCATATTCCTTACCCATAAACTTCTTAGGACCCCATGCTCCATACTTATCAGCAATTTTATGCTCAGGATCTGATAAGAGGTCAAAGTTAAGTTTCTCTTTTTCAATAAATTTAACTAACCTCTTAGGTTCGTCAGGGCTAACTCCTAGAACAACTGTTTTAGCACTTGAGAACTTTCTCTTGGTATCTCTAATTCCACAGGCTTGAACCGTACACCCCGGTGTCATGGCCTTGGGATAGAAGTAGAGAACGACATTCTTCTCGCCCTTAAAGTCCTTTAATGAAACCTTCTCTCCCTCTTGATTCAGTAGAGAAAAAGCAGGTGCTGCTTTACCAATATTTAATTTTGCCATCATGTACTCCTTACCAATTATTTCTAAGTTCTCTTAACCTAAGAAAGACTTCCTCTTTACTCGTGTCACTCTTATCTAGGGAAAGCTTCTTCCTTATCTCTTCATTCTCTAATCTAAAGAATGTGTTTATTTCTTTTTCTCTTCCTAATGTTGTCGTTACAGGCTCATTAGTCCAGTCGATTCCTTGATATTTTTCAAGAAGATCTTTGGCCACTTCATTATTCGGCTCATACTTAAGAGTGAAGCCTAAATTATTACCAAGGTACTCATGCCCAGGATAGACAATAATCTCTTCACCAAGAAGACCTAGTTTCTTATCAATTGTTTCAAATAATACTTTGGGGTCTCCTCCATTATGGCAGTTCCCGACACCTGCATTAAAGAGTGTATCACCGCAAAAGAGACCAATAGGGCTTCCTTCATTCCAAAGAATAAGGCACAAGTGAGCAAATGTATGACCTGGTGTATCTAAAACTTCGAGATAGCACGACTCATCAACCACAATCCTATCTCCTTCGTGAACACCCTTGTTTGCACAAGGAATTTTAGCGAGACCATTGGGGTGGGCATAGAAGACGCAGCTCGTTTTCTTACTTATTACAACATTCCCACGGGTGTGATCACTATGCTCATGGGTACTGACAACCCCTTTTAGCAGACCACCTTTACTATGAACCTCATTCAAAACAAGCTCACCATCCCAAGGGTCAATCGCAATAAAGTGCCCTTGCTTGCCTTCCACTAGGTAAGTGAAATTACGAAGGGGGGAATTCGTAAATATTTGATGCACTTTCATGCTCTGTCCTCTTTAATTAATGTTCACCACAGGCTATTCTTAGTTTCCTAGGATTTCAATTATTGTTTAACCAAGGCTTAACAATGACCCTTAACGCAGCGGCCGTTACTAAAATTTTTCTCTTCTTCCTCTTCACCAAGTATCTTGTTGAAGCATATTTAGAGATGAAGAATAAGAATCATATTTTAAATAATCGCCAGGCCGTTCCTGAGCGCTTTAAAGAAGTCATTACAATAGAAGAACACCAGAAAGCTGCAGACTACACAGTAGCGAAGATTAAATCTGGTCAACTCTTTGGTCTCATCGAACTTATTCTGCTCCTTGTCTGGACTCTTGGCGGAGGAATTAACTTCTTAGACAATTGGATTTCAACCTTCTCTCTTTCGCCTATCTGGGAAGGCGTTGCCTTTGTTGCTGCCTTCGGAGCTATTAGTACTCTCCTGTCTATCCCTCAAAGCCTTTACACGACCTTTGTCACTGAAGAAAAATTTGGATTTAATAAAGTGACACCAAAGCTATTTATCCAAGATACTTTTAAAGGTCTTCTCGTTGGAGCAGCTCTTGGACTGCCGCTCTTTGCAGGCTTGCTATGGGTTATGAAATCTCTCGGTGCTAATTGGTGGATTTATGGCTGGGCCCTTTTAACAGGCTTCCAATTTCTCCTTCTTTGGGCCTACCCGCGATTTATTGCTCCCATTTTTAATAAGTTCAGCCCAATGGAAGAGGGAGATCATAAAGAGAAAGTCCTCTCCCTACTTAAAAGAACAGGCTTCACAAGTAATGGCCTCTTTGTCATGAATGCAAGTATGAGAAGTTCCCACGGTAATGCCTATTTCACAGGCTTTGGTAAGAATAAGAGGATTGTCTTCTTTGATACACTTATTAAAACTTTAGAGCCCGGAGAAGTTGAAGCTGTATTGGCCCATGAGCTTGGTCACTTCAAAAGAAAGCATGTAATGAAACAGCTCGCTAAAGGAGTTATTCTTAGCTTCATAGCTTTTAGTGTTCTTGGGCAACTGGCCGATAGCGCTCTTTTCTTTAATGGTCATGGCGTCGATAAAATAAAGATTCACTTAGCTCTTATGCTCTTTGCAATGGTTAGCGGTGTCTACACTTTTTGGACTACACCTATCAGTGCTTCTGTAAGTAGAAAATATGAATTTGAAGCTGATGCTTTTGCAGCTGAGCATACAAAACCCGTAGAACTTATTTCGGCCTTGGTGAAGATGTACAAAGACAATGCAAGCACACTTACTCCCGATCCCACTTACTCTGCTTATCACCACTCACATCCTCCAGCATTGGTTAGAGTGAAACACCTAGAGAATTTGTCAGGATAAGATTGACACTGTTTTGCAAAATTTTCGAGTGTAAGATTCACTAGTTTCTTACACTCTATTGATAAGTAGTTAATTATCCATAGTCCTTTATTTTTCCTTAAAAAGCCGATTTGCTTCAATCCATGAAAAAGCTTACAAAATAATATAACCGTAATAATTTTGGAGTTCTTCATGAAGCTATTAGTTTTAACTACGATTTTACTCTTAAATAATTATACCTTAGCCGAAGCTGATCCCTGTTTACTTTCCCCCAAGCAATGTGTTGAGTCTGAAGACCTTCCGACAGAACCAACAATTCCATCGAGACCTCCTATTAATGATGATGGACCTGGCGGAATTGGTGGATCACTCTAAGACTCAAATTCCTAGCGGCGCTCTAGTTTAACAAAACCAACTAACTCACCGTTGCTATAGAAGTTGGCCAATTCTAAATCTCTACCCATGAAGTGCAGAAAACTTGATGGCCCTGTGTCTATAATGATAGACCCGCCTTTTCGTTTAACATGACTATTGCGGCCATTTCCCCTTGAATTACTATAGCTCTTTCCATTATGGGATAGTGTCAATGTAAAGCGCTCTTCAACCTGCTCTTCTTTCAATGAGTAATCCATAAACAGATCTACTTCATCAATCCTTCCCTTATTGGGGCCAGCTATTCTATAGAGCTTTCCTGTATATCTCCCCATTATCAACTTCAAAGGTCCAAGCCTTTTAATATACTTGCCTCTTGCATAGAAGAGAGAGGGGTCTTTGAGAACTCTTCGTTGAAGTTTCTTTAAAATATTTAAATCCGTAATGTGATCAAAGGCCATATCGTTATTATTCAAAAGCCTTTCAAAAACTACACTTGGTTTAAAGTTAAATTCTTTTGCTACTTGCTCTACCTTGCTTCCTCTTCCCACGTCTTTAACGGGATCAGACTTATCAAGATAAACCTCTGGGTTGTCAACGAGTTCTGCTAATTCTTCTCTTTGATCGTCGGTGAGTTTAAGGCCCAAAGTCATGAGAAAGAGTTTAAATGCCTTTTCATAATACTCTTTAGCACTAGGGGCCTCCTTAGTCTTACTCCCTCTTGTTTTCGGAAACTCTTTGGGAAAGTCTTCAATGAGTACACTCACCTCACTTTCTTTAAGCAGCTCTTCTGTACTCGCATTCTTATCACTAATCACTACAGTGAGAAGCAATGTTGAAAGGGATAGGAAAAAGATGATGATATTTTTTTTCATAGATTGTGGATATTATGCTTTGCTAGAATTGAAAACTCAATGAGAAGCTTAGACTTAAGCTACTTTCTTTTTAGGAGGTACCCGAGAAGGTGCTACCTTTTTTTTGGCGGCATTTTGTTGAGGAGGATTTGCCTCTTCAGATCCTGTTAAGCTTGCTTGCTCTCTTAGCAACTTCTTTATAGTCATTAATTCAGCTTTAGCACTGGGTGCTTTTTGACTGATAATTCCTAATAGCTTATTAATCTTATGTTCAAGTAATTTATTTTTAGCATGATGTTCAGCAATCATTTGACTAATCTGTTGTGTCACTTCTACTTTAACTCTGGCCTCAATCTCAATGCCCAGAATCTGATTACTTGCCGCAATTTTCTTAAGCTCATCTCCTAACTTATAGTCAGGACCAACATAGACTTGACGTGTTGGTATTTGTTGAAAGTCATAACCTCCAGAGTTTTGAGGTGCGGCTTCACGAGGAGTAGCTCTTTCTTGACTTCTAACAGGTTGCCCTGGTGCTTGTCTTTTCGGTTGATCAGGCTTAGCTCTGCCCTTAGAAGTGGCCGGTGACTTCTCTTTTGCGGACCCTGAATCATCATCAGCACTAAAGCTGAGATCAACATCCTTTAAAGCTTCTGAACTCTTCCTCTTCGCTTCTTCACGCGCTTGGATTTCTTCATCATCTTCAAACTCAATATTGAGTTTGTTCACTGCCAAGAATTTTCTCCTTTCTATCTAATTATGGTCTCCTAAGACCTTTTACCTCATCTTCTTATCGGGAAACTGACCAAAAAGTTAAGCTTAAGGTCCGACTAAATTGCTCAATCGCGAAATAAAAAAAACCATAAGTACTTGAAATATCGTCTTGATTAGTATTCCTTTCCAGAAGCGGTATTAAGGCTCAAGTTACTCGCCGCTAGGCGAGCTACTTGAATTCCTTTCCAGAAGCGGTATAGAGTCCTCCTGTTTGAGTTTTCAAGTATTGAAAACTCACTTAAAGACTTGTATGCCCGAATGGTATTAAGGCTCAAGTTACTCGCCGCTAGGCGAGCTACTTGAATTCCTTTCCAGAAGCGGTATATTTAATTAACTTCTCTAAGGGACTCGTATGCTCAAAATCTCAATTATTGATTGTGCTATTAATCAAACTGCTCATGCTTGTTTCAACCAGCTTGTTGACCACTTTGAGCATAAGTTCCACTATCATCACCCTCCAAAGCAAGGGATGGTGAGTTTAAATTCAGAAAACCAGGGAGATGCCTATATTGTCTTAGGAAGTGCATCTCACTTGGAGGATAATTTGTTATGGCATAAGGAACTTGCAGACTTTTGTCTTAAGAAACTTAAAGAAGGCGTTCCTATCCTTGGAATATGCTTTGGTCATCAACTTATTGGGGACAAGTTAGGCGCTCGAGTCATTAGAAACCCAGGCAATAAGAGCTTCCATGGTTCTCGCGAATTAAAAATGATCAAAGCGGATTGGGGCTTCAAGGAGCAAGATTGTTATCGCGTACTCACGGCCCATTCTTTCTGTATAGATCCACTAAGCATAGAGCAAGCACAACTTAATATCCTGGCCACAAGTGATGAATGTGCCGTTGATATCATTGCTCACAAACAATACCCTTTCTTGGGAGTTCAAGGACACCCAGAAGGAAGTGATATTTTCATAAATAACGATATTGCACCAGCTGGAGCTATCTTAAAGTCTGAAGTAAAAGAAGCCGCTCAAGCAGACGGATTAAGAATTATCGAAAGGTTTATTTCCAAAAGCGAAATGTTGAAGCGTAGATCTTAAACTTCTCTTCAACTTCAGGTGTGAATGCCCCCAATTTATTACAATCGATATCAAGCTCTGCTACCATTTCTGAGTTGCCATTTAAGAGTGGTATAATCAGCTCGCTATTGGTTTTTAAACTACAGGCGATATGCTCCTGCTCTTTGTGAACATCGTCAATATTTACGACTCGCTCTTCTCTCAGTGCTAGACCACAAAGTCCTTTGTCCAAGGGGATTCTTTGATGCTCGGTTGCTTCACCTCTAAATGGACCTAGGATCAAGTCTGTTGAATCTTCTTCCCAAAAAGAACTTGCCTTATAATATATCCCCACCCAGTCAGTAACCTCCGGGACCAACCCCTTCGCCCCATTGATCCAATTAAAGAGTTCACTAATATAGTGCCAATTCTTAATCTTTGATTGCATCATGAGAAGTGGAGCGAATGTCGCAGCTAGCTCACTTCCTTGAGTACCTAAGTTATCAAGTCTTAGGTATCCGACTTCTTTACCTAAGAAATTTAGTGAGAGCACTTGTGAAAAATCACTACCATTTTTGACTAAAACTTTTTCATGGTCTTCTAGGCTAAAGTTATTATATCCATGCTCTTCAATTAGTCGTTTTATATTCATATATAGTCCTATTGTTTGAGTTTTCAAGTATTGAAAACTCACTAAAAGACTTGAATACCCGGATGGTACCAAGTCTCAAGCTACACACTAGAGGTGTATGATTTATAGTCTTCCTTTAGAGCTTAATCACTCAAGCTCTCCTTTAAAAAAGTAAAGTATGGCTTTCGGAATTTTTCTATTTCATTGTGTACTTCATGGTATGCCCCTTCAATAACCTTTAACTCAAAGCCCTTTTCAATATTTTGAAAGTAGTCAATCAAAGATGGAGGGTGAACAATATCATCATCGCTTCCTACTGAAACAAATGAAGGACACCTAGGTCCAATAGGACGGCAGAAAGTTTCTCCAGAACACTTGAGCATTTCAAGTACTAATTTAGAATGAAGCTTGAGCTGGTTCTTACTATCCTTTATATAGTCTTCTTTAACTCGGGGGTTATGGCTTAAGTAATTCATATCAACGAGTCCACCCAACCTTGCACTAAGAGGAGTTGCAGCAAGGGAAGAGAAAACCACTCTTGGTAAGCAGCGAGTAACAGGTCCCAAAGGACCTCCAAAGCTAACTGGGGGAGAGCTTAAGAATACTTTCTGAGGATAATTATCATCACTAACCATATTTTGCATAAAGCTTGCTGTTATTAATGCCCCCATACTATGGCCAAAGAGAGAAAATTTCTGCATCCGATAACGCTTTTTCAAATACCCGATCACTTCATTTAAGTCGAGAATAAAATCTTGAAAGTCATGAATATAAGCCGCTTCGCCCATTGAAAGACCGTGGCCTCTTAGATCATAGAATAATAAGTTAAATTGAGAAGAGAAGATATCCATGAAGTAAGAATGTCTACCAAGATGCTCTCCTATTCCATGAGTTATAATCAACCACTGCTCATGACCCTTTTCCACCACTTCGGAGTGTAGTTCAATATCATCTCTCATCTTTATAAAATGCTGCTCACCTTTCATATTATCCTCCTTCAATAGAGCTTCAAAGCTCATCAGAGCTATGTTACACTTTCAAGAATGTACTGTCCTAAATGTTTTAATCAAACTCTCCGTATCAAACCTAAAGGTGTTGTTGATATCTATATTAATGGAAAGAAGCGCGATAATGGCCGTTTTCTCTTTAATATGGAGCCCGGCCATCATGAAGAAGTAGTCTCTGACTTTAAAAAAAAGTGTGACGACTTCTTTCAGTGGTATTCCAATTTTAATAATAAAGACTCAATTCAATTAGTCGAACTTTATACGATAGACGTGAAGTGTGAAGATGGCTGTGCCTTCGCCCCTTCTGAAAAATTCTCTGCTGTAGACTGTGTAATATCAAGTGCTGAAATAAAGGAAATCATAGGAACACTGGCCAATAAGTATTCCATGGAAGTGCAACTTAAGATCTGAAATAATTGAAGGTCTACTTATACTTGATTTTAGAACAATTCTCAGCACCTACTCGGCCATGTACTTTTTCAAGTTCACAGTGAAGGGCCTCTAACAATCCTTTTTCTTTTAAGATTTCAGTGTGAGCATCAACAGGATTAGTGCCTCGCTCGTTCATTAAATGAAGATTCATTGCTCCACGTACTGGTGCTCCATGAAAGTGTAAATCTAGTGGAAGATCTTTTTTAGGGCCAGATTCTATATTTTGGTAAATATTTATAAACCTCTTTGTCTTGTCCGTTTTTTCACCATAGTCCATATTCTTAAGTCTCAGTATTTTGTTTTTTAAGTATCTCAGCCCTTTGGGTACGGGGTCTATTGTGATGGCCAGATCGACCTCCCTACTCTCACCAAAATTATTAGCAAACCTAAGGCTATTGTGGCCACCATTACTATAGCCCATTACTATAAACTTCGGGTCTTTTTGCTCAGGCACATGAGACTTATGCATATCTAAGTAAAAGTCCATCTCCTCTGCGCAACCAATAGAAGCCTCATACTCCTGAGTAAAATGAAGACCACTCGAAGCATAGTAGCGCATTTCATAATTATCTCGAGAGTCTTTATCTCCTTTTGATTGGACTTCTTGAATGAGTTTAAGCATTACATCCCCTCCGTAAAAGCTTCCCTTTCCTAAGTCATCTCCTTCACTTCCATTTATATTGGCAAGCATTGGCGCAGCCTTAAGGGCAGTTGAGGCAGAAAAACCAGCACATCCATCGAAGACAGTATAGAAGTGACTTGGAATTTTAATACTTCTTAAATTAGCAGGGTCACCACTCGCTTCACATAAATTAGCATGTATCTGCTCCATCCAACCTTTTTTGTTAAGAGATATTGGGCATCCTTTATAGTATTTAATTTTAGATTTCCCTTCATGGTCATTCTCAGTGATATAACCTTTATACTTGAAAGCTTCTTTCTTTCTATCTTGATATTCTTGAGAATCAGAGCAGAATTTTTTCATTTCTTGAGAACTAACAGATATTTTATTTTTTTTAGATTGACCAGCTAACTCAACCTCACTTAAGCTCTTCAATAGGCTAGATAGCTTTATTTGTTCTTTTTTCACAGGAGGTAAGCAAACGAGTGACTTATACCTAAGCTCATTGGCACATTTCTTCATGTCTTTACAAATTAGACTCTCACTACAGCTCAATCCCTTCTGCTGACATGCCTTCTTAGTTTGGCTCTGACCTATCTGAATTAGTTTTCTTTGATCGAAGCTTATATTATTTGCTGTTATGCCTTTAGCAATTAAAGCAGCTCCCAGTGCATTTACTTCTTTAACATTTCTCTTATTCGCATCTCCACTCCATTGAGAAGAGGCCAATAGAATACTTTTGACTAGCTTTATTCTCTTGTGAGGTTCCGCTGGTAATTGGTTTTGCGCCCTTAATATAGTGATGACTTGACCTGCAATAGCAGCAATCACTGGGCCCGCAAAAGATGTTCCATTAACGGGCTCAACCGGTCGACCTTGAATATGACAAGCCTTTTTAGAACTCCCAGCATTGCTATAATTTAACAAGGTGAAAACTCCCTCTCCTGGAGCTTGAATATCTCCAGTAGAAGAAAAGTAGGATTGATGAGAATTTCGATCACCCGAAGAGACTTTTAATAAGGGAGAATTTAAGGTATTAGTCTCTTTAGAGCTAGGCCCTCTTCCGCCAGCAGATTTCACAACAATACAACCTAACTCTTGGGCCCTCTTAAACCATAGCGGCCTACTACCCTTTCCATAGACTTCGCCTTCACTGACCGCCCCCCAAGAAATATTAACAACATCTGACTCCTTACAGGCCTTTTCAATAGATGCAGCTAATAAACCTTTAGAAGTTAAACCCTGAGCATTCTTTTCAGTTACCCTATAGACTCTAAGATTTACATTCTTTGTTATGCCAATTCCCTTCCCACTAACAATACCCGTAACGCCTGTTCCATGGCCATGAGGATCTATGGAAGCATTACCAGCTGATTTATACCCTTTTTTTATATTGAAAGAAGTTGTTTTAATGGATTGCGAGTGCTTTTCTTTATCAAATCCCGAATCAAGGATCGCAACAGTGGCCGCACTCTTTTGTTTTCTTTGAGGAGCTAGAGGTCTTAGAATATTTTCCACAATTTTATCTGCAAGGTCTGCCCCGACTTTTAGCTTTGACCAAGCGGGATTACTGCCATTTGCACAATGAGGTGACAAGTGGCAGTTATTTGGATCTGAAGTTTTCACAATACCTAACATTGAATTGAGCTGATCTACAGCAGGCTCCGTTGAAAGTGTTTTTAACAGGCAGTCATCCTTAACGACTAACTCTTCTTTGGCGATAATAGTTTCATCACTTTTGATAGAGCTAATGAGTTTTCTATCTAACAAGGTTTTCATAGTTTTTTCAAATTTAGCTTCTTTGCTATTCTTCTGGGCCCTAATGACTAGAAAGAGTCCACCTTCGGCCAAGATTGTTACACTGGCCTTTTTTAAAACTTCTCTCACATCATTTAATTTTTCTTTATCAGATAGAATAATAATTTTCTGGGAATATTTGTAAATACCAATTAACTCCCTTTGCTTTAAAAGAATATCTTTTTCTTTGCTAAAACTATCGTTTGAGTAACTAGAAACCTCAAAAATAATTCCAAAGTAAAGTAATATTAAAGTTAACTTGTATGTATTTATCATGACTTTAATTATACTCCCTTTTAATAATGACAAAGAAGAATTAAACTTTCCCTACTAAGAGTTCAATGATCAAAAAAGTAGGTCTTTGGTCTATATACCGCTACTGGAAAGGAACTCAAGCAGCACAGCTAAAGGCGTGTAGCTTGAACCTTAATACCATTCGGGTATACAAGTCTTTAAGTAAGTTCAGTCTCACTTCACTCCTATGCCTCTTTTAAAAATTCATGTATCTGAACAAAGGCAATATTTCTTATAGAGTTTCTCTCCTGTAAAACTTCATGCCTTGAATCCTTTAATCTAAAAAGTTTTCCTTTTTGTAACTTTTTAACAAACCGTTCTTGAGCACCATTGCAAACCAGATCATCTCCTGCGGCCTGTAGGACGAGAATAGGAATAGTTAACTTTGCGCTCTCTTTAAACATAACTCTAGATATTTTTAATGCTTCAGCTAACCAAGAAAAAGTTGGAAAACTACTTCTTATTTGGGGATGTTTCCTCTCCAATTCTTTTAAGTAGGAGTAGCGCTCTGGGCATTGAGTTAAAATACTATTTTCAAAATTTTGAAGACACTTACGTTTCTTAGAGCTCACCACACATCGCTTTCCCATAAGAGTAAGACTAAGAGTACTCATGAGCAGTAAGGCAAAGTAGTAGGGCACCTTTGGTGTCAGAACTCTTATCATTGGGCTTGATAAAATCATTCCATCACATAGGGAGTTATTTTTCATCTGAGATAACAGCGCCACACAAC
>CALHBL010000220.1 GCA_937930825.1 uncultured Bacteriovoracaceae bacterium | reverse complement strand
CCTTGAAGAAGAAAAACCTATCCTACGTTCTTTAATTTTTTCTCCAGAGCAGGATTCTTACTACTTTGGTGAAGAGGCCATTCAGCGCTATCAAGAGATGGGCGGAGAAGGGCGCTTTTTCCGTTCTCTTAAGAAGTTCTTACCCGAACCAGGATTTACAGGAACTGAAGTCTTTGGACGGCGTTTAAAGATTGAAGATCTTATTGCTACTTTTTTGCGGGAGTTGAAAAAACGAGCAGATCAAGAATGTGGTTATGATGTCGTTAATGTGGTGCTAGGAAGGCCCGCCCTCTATTCACTAGACCTAAAAAGAGATGCTCTTGCTGAACAGAGGATGAGAAGAGCAGCAGAATTGGCAGGTTTTAAGCGTATTGAGTTTTGTCCAGAGCCCGTAGCTGCTGGACTGAATATAGAATCTTCTGATAAGCAAAGAGTTGTCTTAGTTTGTGACTTTGGCGGAGGAACTTCAGACTTTACTCTTTTTAAAACAGGGGCTGCTGAGTTTCATAAAGAGAATGTCCTTGGCCTCTCTGGAGTTTTTGTGGCCGGAGATGCTATTGATGGGCGTATTATGCGGAATTATATTTCCTCTCATTTAGGAAAGAATGTTAAGTACCGCACACCTATGAGCGATAGTCTTTTGACTTTTCCTCGTAAATTCTTGAGTAAACTTTGTAATCCTGCTCATATAGTCTTCTTAAAAGAGCGTGATACGTGGGAGTTCCTTAAAGAGCTTGAACAGTGGGTTGTCAGCGGAGATGACCAACGGTACTTCAACCAGCTCTTTTGCCTCGTTGAAGAAGACCTTGGTTACCCAATCTATGCAAGTATAGAAGAAAGTAAAATTGTGTTAGGAACAAAAGAGCGCTGCCTATTTGAATTTAGACACCCAGGTATCGAGATTCAAATGGAAATTGGCCGACAGTCTTTTGAGCAATCTGTTGAAGCTGAACTCGATGAAATCTTTACTGCCCTTGATAGAGTTTTTGCGCAATCTGGGCTGACTCCAGAGGATGTTGAGCAAGTACGTATTACTGGTGGAACGGGGCAAATGCCCTTGATTCAAAGAAAACTAAGAGAAATTTTTGGCGCTCAAAAAATTGAGATGAGTGAAGCCTTTGAGTCTGTAGTTGAAGGTCTCGGCAAATACGCTCAAAATATCATTAATAGAGAAAGGTAACCTCCATGAAATATATCCATTCAACGACTCACCCTTCTATCGATACCTTCGATGGAAAGTCTATCTTTACAAGAAAGTCCACCAGAGCAATAGCCCTTGTGGGGGAAGAAATTCTCTTACTTTATACAGAGCGCTATCACGACTATAGCTTACCCGGTGGAGGACTTAATGAAGGAGAAGATATTATCTGTGGCATGATAAGGGAATTAGCAGAAGAAACAGGGGCGCAGAATATAAGAAATATAAGAGAGCTTGGGATTTATGAAGAGTATAGACCTTGGTATAAAGAAGATTTTGATATCATGCATATGATTTCTTATTGCTTTACTTGCGAAGTGAATGACAGTCTTGGAGATACTAGTTTTGAACATTACGAAGTGAGTAATGGTATGAGGCCAGGGTGGATAAATATTCATGAGGCCATTGCTCACAATGAAGAGACTCTTAATTCAAGTGATAAGAGGGGAATGTCCATTGAAAGAGAGACTTTCCTCCTCCACTATATAAAGAATGAAGTATTGAAGTAGACTTGATCATTTAAGAAGGGAAGTACCTGTAAGTCATTGTAAATAAGCGATTCTCCCTTAGAGTCTAGTTGAGTTATGAAGAAAATAGCAAAACTTTTAAACCAAGAATGAGAGGTCATTATTCTTAAATTCAAGGATGAATTATCTCGCTAATTTATTGACTGGATTCCCAGTAATACTTGCCTTTAGTTATTAAACTTTAGAGAAAATAACGACTTGGATAAATCTACTAAAATGACACTCAAAGGTACCGATAAGTCTACTATGATGTATCAAATGAAAATACTTATTCTTTTTCTTTTCTTAATGCCTTCTGCTATAGAAGCCAATTACTTTTCCTGTATTGAATGTGCTGCAATGGACGTCAATAATGGTTTATCAGGTGGGATGCACTACAATCAGTTGTTAGATGATGCAGGAAATATTAAGGATGATCCTCATTCAATTTCAATGATTGCTTCAACAATTGAACTTACTTTCTCGCCAAAATTTCAAATAAGTTCAAAGCTTCGCGAAGATAGCTTGAGAATGCAGCTTAAGGATTATAAATTAGATCAAGCTCAGAACTATGGTTTAAGGGAAAAAGTTCTTGCTAAAGTTGCCCTTAATCTGGCCCAGAGAAGTCGTTCCTCATCTGGTTTTAATGAAGGTAAGTTTGTCTCAACGGAATCTCTTGGTATATTTGAAGACCTACTTCAGTAGTCGGGCATTGGCTTGCCTAGCAATATAGCAGATGCACGAATGCTCAAAGAGTTAGTTGATAGTGCAGGAGATGATCATAAGAAACTCTTAAAAGAGGTAAATGCCCGTTATAGTGGAAAAGAAAAGAGAGATATACTAATAGTATCAATGAACAAATTTGAGCAAACAGCTGATGTAAGAAAAGACTTTATCAAAGAGTTGGCCAAAGGAAATATAGATCAAGATTTTTTAATTTCAATACTTCACAATGAGCTTGCGGCCAGAAATAATCGTGAGGGAAATGGCGCGACTCCAGGCCTGATTGATCTTCTTATGATGCATATTGATTTTTCTCACGTGTCTAAATTTTCAAAGGAAAATATACTTTGCGAAGCAATTGCACCACTCTTTTCTCAAACCCAGCTCGGAATAGAGCAGACGAAAGAACTAATGAGAAATTCTCCTTTTTCCATCATGGGGGGGGCGTATGATGATCTTGACCTTCCCGTTATGGAGGTTACATATGATGATCTTCGCCTTCCCGTTATGGAGGGTGCATATAATGAGATGCCCTCTTTTGATGGAGAATCATTAGAAATGGACTTTATGAATGATGACCTTACCAATAGTTTGGGAATAGGAGGGATTCTTCCCCAAGAGCCTGCTATCTCGGAAAAAGAGTGGAAGAGAAGACGTAATATTGATAACCAAAGAAATGTTGAACTCCTCCTTTCCTATGCAGGGGACCCCGAAACGACTTGTAAAGATGATTTAACTGTAAAGCAGAAGTTATCAATGTTAGAAGAAGAAAATATTTTAGTGAATGAAGAATTAGGGCCAGAAATCAAATACCTTGTCGATTCTTCAACAACTAAAAATGAAAATACCTGTATTGATCATCTTGATAATACTGAGTTTTTAGAATTGTGTGGCGGTGTATCTATTCTTAATAAGCTGATTACAGCTTTAAATACTAATGAAAAGGTAAAGTCTCGCCAAAGAATTAAAAAAACACTTAATAACCACTATATAGAGCAAACGGAGAAATGTAATTTCTCACTAATTGATAATATGATGATGGAAGCAGGATTAAATTCAAAGCGTAAGATAAGGCTACAATTAAGACCTAATAATGATGGCTTTCGAAGCTTTGTGCTAGAGGGAAGAACGAGAGAAGAGTTCATAAGAAAATTGAAAAAATTAGTAAATTATGAAGAGTAAAGATAAGAAAGCTAAAGTCTTAGAGCGCTCCTCTTTGACCGCTCTTAGTTCTTAATGCTAAATCTTCAAAAGAGATTCTAAAATCTACTGGAGTGAAGTCATCATCTGCTCTCTTATGAAAATTTTCACAATCATGAACTTCAAGAGTACTATTTTCGTATCCGACCCCATATCTGAGGCTTATGCTGCAAATTACTGATATTGGAGTAAGCTCTTCTTCATTTGTTTCTCCATATTCTGTAAACTTTAGAGACAGTACATGAGTGGCCAGGGATGAGTGCATGCCATCAAGATTAAAGAGGACGCTTCTTAATGTTCTATTGTAGTAAGATTTTAGTAGGTCTTGCTTTATGAAATCAATTTCAAAGTTTTCTAATTCAGTGTTGTTTGCTATCGCTTCTTCAAGCTGGTGGTAGTGTAGGATATTTCCATCTTTTAATTTAACATGATTCTTAAAGAAGAATACTGAGTGAGCACTGATTGAAGTAAGTATTAATACTAATAAACTCAATGTCTTCATGAGAATCTGTCCTATTTAAGATAGTTATTATCAAAGCTAAACTATCTTAAATAGGAATTATTTCAATGAAATAACTACTTCAGTGTATTAAATACAGGAAAAGAGAGGCGATGAGACGACGACGAAATTTTTATTTTAAGTAAGTATTGGCCTTCTCAAGATTCTTCCTCAGAAGGCCGAAAATCTATACCGCTACTGGAAAGGAATTCAAGCAGCACGGCTAAAGGCGCGTAGCTTGAGACTTGGTACCATTCGGGTATACAAGTCTTTAAGTGAGTTTTCAATACTTGAAAACTCAAACAGGAGGACTTTATTCCGCTACTGGAAAGGAATTCAAGCAGCACGGCTAAAGGCGCGTAGCTTGTGCCTTAGTACCATCCGCGTATACAAGTCTTTTAGTGAGTTTTCAATACTTGAAAACTCAAACAGGAGGACTATATAATTTCTACTGTAATGTTCCTTCTACGCAGGTAAAGGACGCTACGGCCTTAACACTTTGACCGTTAAACTTTGTAGTGTGCTTAATTTTAGAAAGTAGGAAAGGTAAACCGATATAAGTACATTGACTTAAAGCTTGGTGCCATAGGCTTGTTTCAGCTTCCAGTTGAGCATCTTCAACTGTTTGGTAAACAGAGTGAACAGTAGCTACAAGATCAAAGGACTCACTTGCATTGATATTAGTTAGAAAGAGGAATGCCAATAGTAATGCTTTCATATATTCTCCTGTTGAGGCCTTCGCCTATGTTGTTGAAGTATTAATAGCCTAGAGTAGGATTAAAAGAAACTTAATTCACTTAATGTCTGTCATAAGAGATATTTATAGTTAAGGTCTTAATAAAATACTAATTTTAAGCTCCTGTTTAAACATCGAAGAGATATTAGTTAGTACTTTTAGAGCATTCTAGCTCCATGGAAGACTCTTGATCCATGCCGATATTGTGAACGAATTCAAGCTCAAGAGAGTTCATATTCTTCTTGATGATAATTTCCATATCACCGTAGAATGTATTAACAGCAGAATAAATTTTTTTCTTATCATCCCACTCAAAAGTAGCGTAGTGCCAATAACTAAGACTTCCTATGTTGATAGGAAGGGCCTCAAGGAAGAGCTTTAAGTTAAAGGGGCTTACTTGCGTACCTTTTTCAATAAGCTCACCAGCAGGTATATTCCCTTTAAAAAGAGTATCTTCCTTAACCTTGCAGGACAATTCTATGTCGCTATTTATTTGTTCTGTTAGAGGCACTGGAGTATCTGATTGAGGGCATGCTATGAGTGGGCAAAGAGTTAGAATAGTTAGAGTCGTTAGTAACTTTTTCATGAACGCTTCCTAAGCTTGAGAAATAGGAGCCTAAAGTAAGCTCTTTATTCTTAACTAGCCTATAGCTATAGGTAAGATCAATTATATAGTGAAGAATATGTATTTTCTTCAATCACTTATTTATGAGATGGAAGGCTTAGCCAATGCTTTAAAAGGATCTTTAAAACTCGTCATTCTACTAATTCTTAGAGTATTCTAGTGCTCAAAAGGAGAAATAAAATGATAAAAATCTATGGATCACCTCGCACAAGCGCAGGTCGTTGTTTTTGGTGTTTAGAAGAAGTGGGCGCGGCCTACGATAAGGTTGATGTGGACATGCGAGCAGGTAAGCATAAGGAAGCTGATTACTTGGCGATTAATCCAAATGGAAAAATTCCTGCCCTTGTTGATGGTGATTATTCACTATGGGAGTCAATGGCGATTAATACATATCTCGCTGCTGAGTATAAGCCTGAGCTGCTTGGGGAGTCTTCAAAAGATAAGGGCCTTGTCAATCAATGGACAACTTGGTCTATTGCGGAGCTTCAGCCTCCTGTCATCGATATTTTTATTCAAATGGTATTTGTTCCAGAAGACAAACGGGATCATGGAATTATTGAAAGGGCGCAAACGAAGTTACCTGAAATGTTAAGTATTCTTGACGGTGCTCTAAAGGGAAGAGACGCGCTTGTTGGGGGTAACTTTTCTTTGGCCGACTTAAATACTGCTTCTGTTGTAATGATCTGTGAGGCCATTCGCTTTGACCTCAAGCCTTATAGCGAGGTAAATCGCTGGATGGATGTAATAGGACAGAGACCCGCTTTTCAAAAATACTTAATGATGCGTAGTTAATAGTGAGCTTACGAAGAGGTTTTTTCTCTCTCTTCGTAAGCATTTCTTCATTTACTTCATATTTTCCATACGCAAGTCAATTTCAACATTCTTATCTGACTTAAGTTGCTTAAAAATTCCTTGTAGGTCATCGATTTTCTTGCTTGTTACTCTAATTTTCTCATCTAGATATTGTGAAGTTACTTTAAGATTAGAGTTCTTAATGATCTTATTAATTGTCTTGGCCTTCTCTTTATCAATTCCAGAGTTAAGGAGAATCATTTGCTTAAATTTTTGATTTCCTGAGGGAGTTATATCTTTGGCTTCAATGCATTTAAGACCTAACCCTCTCTTTCCCATATTCTCATAGAGAATACCGAGTGTCGTTTTGACCTGGTACTCACTATCACCTTTGATTTCAAGTTGATTTGAACCATTGAAATCAAGAGTGCAGTCTGAGCCTTTGAAGTCATAGCGGGCGTTAATCTGCTTTTGGGTCATTTGGATGGTGTTTTTCATTTCGCCAATATCTAGGGATGAAACGAGGTCAAAAGAAGGCATGATGGGCTCCTATTTTAAGAGGTGTAGGAGCACTTTATTCCAATTAGGCTTCTTTCGCAAATTGGGAGGAGAGGGTGTTATCTTAGGCCTTGATTGTTATCTTATAATCCTCAAATTCTACAACTTGATTAACTCTAAGTTTACAGCGCTTTCTCTCTTCTACAGCTCCATCAACTAAAACTTGCCCTTCACTGATGACGATTTTAGCGTGGCCACCTGTTTGACAGGCCCCTGCTACTTTTAGAAGATTACAAAGTTCAATAAATTCACGGCCACCGAGTTTAAATTCACTATTCATTAGAGTTTCCCATAAGGTAAGCGTTCAAAGATTAATAGCCTGTTATTGGCCGGCATCTCGTGATCTTTCAATAACTTAAATCCAGCTTTATTCATGCCCTTGCAGACATCCTCAAAGCCTCTGATGCCAGATTTTTCATTTCTTCCTTTAAGTGAGAGATCAAAGGATTTATTACTTTCAGAAGTATATTCTCCACCGTAATTAAAAGGGCCGTAGATGAAGACAACAGAGCCCTCTCTTAAGCGTTTTCCTATGAGCTTGAAGAAGGACTTACATTCTTTCCAGCTCATAATATGTAAAGTATTTGCGGTGAAGACATGGGAAAAAGGTTTCTCTGGAAAGTCATGTTTTCCAACTTCTAATTTCTCAGGTCCATGAATATTCTTTAACTGAGCGAATTTTAGCCACTCTGTAATCATGGGATGATTCTTTGGTACATCTGATGTAACCCAGTGAATATCGGGAAGAGCTTTAGCAAAGTGAATAGCATGTTCACCAGTTCCACTGCCAATTTCAAGCACTCTGTCATCTTCACCGAGGTATTGTTTTAGAACTTCAAGGATAGGTTCTTTATTTCTGGCAACTGAGGGAGAGTATACTTTTTCCATTCTTACCTTGGTTTATTTTCTAATAATCTACCTAAATCTTTTGATAGAAGAAGTCCGAAAAGTTCAATCCAAAAGTGAAGGCCTGCGAGTAGGAAATAGATATAGGACCCTAGGGGAAAAGAGTAAAGCCAAATCATGGCACTTACTAAAAAAGTAAGGATAATGGTAATAATCGCCTTTCTTCCCACCTCAAGCTCTATGACCTTTAAACTGGCCCTGAAGCTTGGAGGGACCTGATTTACTTGTAAATTCTGAGGTATAGCCTTTAGCCAGATAAAGTAATGAAGAGAGAGGCCTAGGGTATAGAGAGAAAGTGCTCTTTGGGCCACGATCGAGCTGCTTGTCCATGGTGCTAGGGCCCAAGCCGTTGATTGGCCATTAGCAGCGAGCAGCTCATTCTTAATTAAATCAGGGAAGTGATGATCAAGATGGCCATAAATAATCAAAATATTGAAGAGAATAAAGCAAATGGTGCCAAATATAGCAGCGGTCTTGTCTTTATTAGTTTTTGACTTAACAAACCAATAAATAAAGGCAATCCAGTTGTGAATGAAGAGAGTGGCACTTAAGAAGAGAAGGGGGTGGAACCATGCGTAATTAATGATGATGCAGTTTATAAATACGATTAGAATTATTGGCTTGGTAAAGAGCTTTTTTTGCCAAACCATTAAGATGATAAAGGAGAGAGAAACAAGAATAAGGGCAGCTAAACCATTGGGGAGATTAAAAATAGTCTTATGGTAGAAGAAGGTAGCTTTAAAGAGAACGATAGCGAGCGTTAAAAAACCAAAGAAGTGAAAAGATTGGATAGTACTTCGAAGATTTTTCTTAGGTCTTAGGCAATAGTAGTAACTGGATACTAAGTGGAAGAAACCATAAAAAAGAGGACCGAGTACTAACAAAAGGTCTGGTCTGAGTATTGATAGTGGAGCGCAAACTATAAAAGTTATCGTATAGCCGGTAGATAGTCTGAAAGCTCTATTGCAATAAGCTCTTCTGATAAACTTCTTTTTAAGAATGAACTTAAGTGAAGAACTTCTAAAGTAATCAATCAAGGTGACCAGGTAAGTAAGAGTAAAGAGAGGTTCTTTTACTGAGATCTTCTTTGTAAATTTTTCGATTGAAGAGTACAATTTTCTCAGTCCCAGATGATAGATATGTTATTCGCTCTTATTTTAAGGGATGAATTTATCTTCAGCAATCGAGTTAATTATGAAAATTAAAAATTTAAATAGGTATACGATCAGCTTATTAGTACTACTCACTATAGCTTCAGGGAGTTTAGTACAGGCAGGTGTGTCGGTCGCAAAGATGACCTATAAGCCAACCTCTTTAGCTGAAGTGCCAATACTTCTGAAAGCATTAAAATCTAAAGGAAAGTTAAATGATAAAGAAATTAAGCAGCTTCTCTTATTAAGCTTCTTAAAAGACTTAGTCAGAGTAGAGGAGTTTAGAGTCTCTAGTAAGAAGTATGACGATCCCTTAAAGGTATTAGAGCATTCAAAGTTGAGTGATTTTGAATATGCTTTAGAAGATGAGGTTGATTCTAAAGTAGAGAAATATTGGAAATTAAAATTCCCTCCTGAGATTGTCGCAAAAGTGACTAAAGAGAGAAAATTGCTTCTTTCAATTACGGGAAGTAAGAGTTACCTCTGGTCTTGGTTCATTCAAGGTTTAGGTGAATCCTCAAAGGCGAAAGAAAATTTGATGCGTGTCTTCGAAAAAGAGTATGCTCACTTTATGAATATAAAGAAGAGGACTTTTAGTTCTCCCCGAAAAGGCCTTCTCCATCGTTTGAAAATCATTTCACGGGCTTTAGAGGTTATATCAACTAAAGAAGAGATTGAGGTCATAAAAGAGCGCATGAGAAAGGCCAAAACCCATCTTAGTAATATCCCAAATCTTAATATAATGACTTAATACTCTTTTAAACGATAATATGATTTCTTTAAGGTCCAAATAAGAACAAGTGAAGAAAAAGCACTAAAGCCTAGTGCTCCTCCGATACCGTATTGTGAAGGGGCCACAAAGGTAAAGACTAAGCTATAGATGATAGCGGCAAAGATGATATCTCTAGCTGAGAATATCTTATGAGAGCACATACCAACAAAAGTAGCTCCAAAAATCAGGGCCATCAAATTCGTAAGATCAATGGACACCACTTTATTGAGGCCATAGAGAATGGCAAAAGAGATGAGTGTTGTGCTTGATGATACTCTCGTTGGAGTCATTTTAGTTAGTTCAATGACCTTGTAGGTTGTGTAGGCAATAAAGATACTAATACAAATAGATAAGCTAACCATTATAGCAAGTCCAGAGCGTACCTGCTCCCTATAAAGATTAAGCAAGAAGCAAAGGCAATACTTCCGAGCTTTCCGCCAAAGCCTCTCATATAATGACCAAAGAGAAGAAATAAGAGCCCCGTTTTAATTCCTAGTAGACCCCCATCCAGAAATGTTGAATGGTGATTGAGTGAGGTCATAGCAGCAAAACTACCGGTATAGGAACTGGCCGCTAATCTCTTGTGATCGTAAGAAGAATGTGTGGGAATAAAGCTTGCTGCAAATCCAATGAGGGCTGAGGAAAGAACACTGGAGAGGGCGAACTTCCTTTGGAGTATCGAGCAAGAGAGGCAAGCTATCAAGCAGCAGGACAAAGTTAGGAAGTGGGGAATTCGTTGGTGCTTATTCACCCTTATCATATAAGTTCTCACTTTTTAAAGAGCTCGGTCAGAGTCATCGTCTCTTTTCTTATTGGGCGTGCATGGTTATTCAGCTTCATTAAGTAAGATTACATCTATTATTTTCCTAAGTCTGGCCCCTATAAGTGTACGAAAATTGGATATTCTATACTGATTTACTCATGTTCTAACGTGATTCTACCGAAGAGTTATTCGAGGTGAAACGTGAAGAAGTATTTATTACTAATCTTATCCCTACTTTTTAGTGTTGAGACCGTAGCAGATGCTACATCTGTCATTAGAGCAGAGATTAAAAGGGTAAAGGATGAAGTTGCTAGGGTGAAGTCTGATGTTGATAGACTTCAGGTGAAGATTGATAGTGTTAAAGGAAGTACTGTTAGAGTTAAAAATGGAGTTAATCAAGTTAAGAACAACTTTAAAGAGCAGTTCTCTAAATTCCAAGAAGGGCTAACAGATAAGGTTAATGAAGGAAAATTTCAACTGATTAAAGACTTCGATAGCGAAAAGATTAAGCTCGAAGCAATGCTCAATAGTGAAAAGGCAAAGCTAATTCATAATCTCAATCAAGAAAAAAT
>CALHBL010000219.1 GCA_937930825.1 uncultured Bacteriovoracaceae bacterium | reverse complement strand
CTCTTCTTGCTGACTTTGTAAATATTGAAAAATATAGGATGGCATCCCAAATAATGTATTCACCTTCAAAGAAATTATTTGTGAGGTTAGGAATTCATGGTCCTCAATAGCACCCATCGGCAGCTGAACAGCATTTAACTTCTCTAAGATTGTCGTAAAACTTAGGAAACCTCCGTAGAGGCCTCCCCCAAAGAAGAGATTTACGACCCTATCTTCTAGAGGATCAAAACCACTGGTGATAAGCCCATCAGCTGCAGCTTGCATTTGGGCATGATAGTCTTCATAGGAGAATCTAGATATTTTGGGAGCACCACTTGAGCCTCCACTCTTAAAGTAAAGATGGGCCTCTCCATTATCTCTTTGCTCCTGAAATGACTCCTTATCCATCAAATGATCACCACTGGCCGGCGCCACAACAGAGTTAGCGAAGAGAGTATTACAGAGTTCTCCGGCCGGTAGCTCCAGCCTCACAATCTTTGTAAACTTCTCTAGAGCAAATTGCCCATCATGAGGCTCCCCTGCATAAGATTCTACCATTTTCCCAGGTAAGCAAATTCTGGATACACCAGCTTCAAGTAAGCATTCTGACCAGCTAAGAAACTCCCTACGATCAGAGCAAGCAAGTCCACATGTTTGTAAATACTCTCTCCAAGGGAATAAAGTTTTTACAAGAGATGATTTTTGAATTGGCCGCAATTGAATAGTTCTGTTTAGCGGAGAAGGCGTTAATTCAGTCTTCATTTTTCCTAAAATGCGAACATCTTCATCTTCATCTTCAAAGAAGAAAGCTTCCCCTTGCGCGTCCATAAATTTAAAAACTAAGCTTTCATTTTGAAGCTCTGCTCTTTCCATCATATCAAGGGCCATTGGCCCCTTGGCCTTTGAAGCTTGTGATAAATAAGGAAGTAACTTCTCAGCAAAGGATTGAAGTTCCTCTTTGCTTTCACACTCATAGAAAAGAACTTGAGGTGATGAACAGGCCTGTTGGTTGAGGTCAATAATATCAAATGCAACTTTCTTTAGGTTTTCTTCTGAAGTGGCGTTATTGCTTATTAGTGAAAAGGAAATTTTATGTCCCCAAGGTATAAAAGCTGTTTGAGCAGAGATTTTTGATCGTATAGCACTCAAAGCACTATCTCCTCCCCATGCACTAACTCCTTGGGATAGTTTTAAAACACTACCGAGCAAGGGAGAAGAACTAGAGAGCCTTAAGAAGGATAACCTCTTAGCAATCATCCCAGAGTGATCACTTTCAATTAGGCTTTGGGCCAGCTCAATAGATAAGTTAGATTCAGATCTAGATAACTTTACTATATTTAAATTTCCTACAATAAGGGCTTCGATGGCCGCTAGAAAGGAGAGCCCCTCACTATTACCGGGTAAGATATGGGTGAGCACGCCAAGAGGACTTCTTTTTTCAAAGAAGTTATCTTTAAAGTTGACCCGTCTCATTGTTAATTTACCAATTCCGCCAATTTCTTTTTTAATCTTATTTCTTAGTGATTCTTCATCACAGAATTCTCTGAGATCTTTCAAGAAGTTGTTATCGATCTCTAAATCTATAAACTTTGACCAATTACTAATGACTTTTATAACAAGAGAGCTATCAAAGCTGCTCTTCTGTACTATCCAACTTAAATCGTCCTTAAGCTGAGCTTCAAGTTCTGAATCACTAACCATTTGACCGAACCATAAGTGCTTCTTCATTAGTTAAAATCCTTCAACAACTCTGTTGCACTAACAGCACAACTTTTGTTCTTCTTAAAACCAGCACGACCGACAATTGAGAAAGTATCTCCTGATGTTGAACAGGAGCACTCAGAGCCCCTTCCTTTTACAGCGAGGTCTCCCATCAATACATTTTGGGCCGGAACAGAAGTTATATAAGGAGAGAGGAAGTTGAGATAGCCAACTTCTCCATAACCTAAGACTTTAAAAGAGTTAACATCTCTAATCAGCACTTCACTATAAATAGGAATATGGAATTGATGGTTCTCACACTCAATATAGGGGATACAGTGCTCTACTGAGCCAAAACCATCCCTCAAACGCGCATCAGGAATCCCAAGCAGGTCATGAGCTTTAGTATAGAGTTCTGTTTTAGAAATTGCTTTGTCTTGATGCCCCTTCCACCCTCCTCCGAGAAAAACGAGACTTCGAGGGTTTAATTCCAAGGGGGTTATTTTGGTGCTTAAGAAGTGCTCAAGTGTAAAATTAAGAAAACTGGGGAAGCCAAAAATACGGACCGGTAAACCTTCCTCAGCATATTCTTGTAGAGTTTTAATCACTCCAAAGAGATCAAACTTATGACCGGTGCTTGTATACTTCAACGCGTACTCGACTCTATTGATGGGAGCATATTGGCATAGGTAATTATCTGTATAAGCAGTACCTAACTTTGCTCCTTCTTCGGGCTCATAAGTATAGAGTAAGTAATTCACTTTTTCACTTTGATCATCCCAGCCATAGTATGAAAATATCCAATCTAAAATTCTCTGGGGCGATTTAATAGACCACTCATCATAGAACATTTGTGACTTCTGGCCTGTCGTTCCTGATGAAGTCAAATGAAGGGCAATATCCTCTTCACCAATTGACTTTAATTCTCTCGTTTTAAAAATATTGGCAAATAGAAAAGGTATCTTGGCAAGATCCTTCATTTCTCTCATTTCTTTCACATCAAATTTTTCATACTCACACCACTTTCGATATTCCTGACTTCTTTCAAGATGCCATGAGCAAGATTCTCTCATGGCCTTAACAAAGAGCTCATCTCTCCCATTAAAATTATCATAAGGTTGATCCCACTTAAAGAGTTCATCAACCGAGCTCAGTAAGTCTAAATTTGGTGGCGCTATACTCATAAATGAATACCTTCAACGATGCTTAAATTTAAATTCACCCACTGCTTTACGTACTCATAGACATAGGGATTAAAAGCGGGGTGAATACTGGCATCACTAAAGTCTAAAGGAACCATTGTTCTGGTTAAGAGAATGTAGTCATGCATTTTTCCATCTTCTTCTCTCATTGCTGGGTAGACGGCAGAAGGAAGAAAACGATTATCCAAGAGAAAGCAAATCGTTTCAAAGTAGTCCATCCGCACAAGAGTCTCAACATAGTAAATGCCAAGCTCTTTCATGCTAAAGGCAAGTTTATTAAATTTACCCTCTAGGTTACGAATACTTTGATTAGCAGTAATCAAAACGCAGTAATGATCCTTCTTATTGAAGGATGCATAGAGTTCCATATCTGTCTCTATAGAAGAAATAATGAGATTAGGTTTATGAAAGGGATAGAACATAGACTCTGGGTCTTCTGAAAATTTCTCAGCAAATCTTTTTTCAACAAAGCTTGGAGCAAAAATAAATTCAAATTCATCCTCACTCGCTTCCTCACTTACTTCTTTTGTAATTGGGCAAGCAACAACTTTTGCATGCATCGAATCTTCACGCCCTATCGCTTCATTACATATTTTCAAAATAGGTTGAACTCTCTTAGAGATGCGACTGAGAATTGCCCTTCGGTCTAATACACCTGGAGCAAACATTCCAAGCAGAGTAAGTGATTCATATGTTTTAATTTTTCGAGCATTAGGAAAAATGCCTAAGGGAGAAAATCCTGAGTTAATGAGCATAAATTGTGAAGATAGACCCACTGTTCGAGCTGTTGCATAGAGAGAGTGGATTTTATAGTCAGCACTGCCTTCACAATCAAATACTAGGGAGACTCCTTCTTTTATTAAGCGAGTAGCTACCTTTCGTCCCTGATAGAGCTTACTAACAACGGCGCCCATCACTTTTCCAATTTTAAAACTATAGTCGAGTTCAAAGATAATAGAGCCCGCAATCAAATGAGATTCTTTGTCTCTCATTATCAGCCATAAGAACTCTTCACGATTGTCGATGGCGTTTTTCATCGCCTCAGCATTTGTTCCCAGATCGAGGGGGTAATCCTTTCCATAAATAGAGACATAGAGTCCTATTAACTCCCCAACATCACTCTTACTTGCTCTTTCAATTTCTAAGCTCATTTCACACTCTTTCTTAAGCTATACGCTAGGGCGTTTTTACCCGCTAGATTCCAAGGCGTGCGCAAAGTATCATTATGGAGGGGGAACGTCTTTACCCCTGAAAATATTTTAAAAAATCCAACTACTTACCTGCTTTAAAACCCAAATACCACTTAAGTTCCTGTTATTACAAAAAAGACAATTTAAGACTCATGGTGTGGCCATAAACTTCCGAAAAGCAGTAGAACAAGGGGAAAACTGTGTCATTTAAAAAGAATCTCTTTTACCTATTAGTTATGATTTCTGCTAGTGCCTTTTCAAGAAGCCCAGCAGTTGAACCTGTTAGAGGTATTTCTATTGAGCAGTATACAGAGGTAAACCCTGATAACGATCCTGGATATAACTGGGGTGCTAAAACATCTGTTGCTTTGCAGGTTGGGCCTACTCAAAATAGACCCCTTCAGGCCAACGGCCTACCCACAACTCTACTCCTAATAGGACTTTTAACCCTCCCCTTCTTTCTCTGGAGAGGAATTATGAAAAACTTAGATAAGGTTGAGGTTGCTACCGCTGAACATTCAGCTGAAACTGTCGACTTAATGAGTGAGAGAGAAAAACGAAGTGGTGGCCAAGGTCAGCAAGACAATGAACAAGATGAAGGAAAGAAAGCTTCTTAATAGAAGACCTTGCCTTCATAGGACTTCCACTCTCCCTTACCCAAAAACTTGAATACTCTTGTTATTAATCCATAACGTACGGCCACTTCCCGCTCTAGATCTTCATCAAAATCAAAGAGGCTTACCTTAAAGTTTCTTTGATGGTAGCGGTCTTTCGAACTTCTGTATTCCTCCCAAGTATAGGGGCCTTTAAATGTTGAGAGCGATTTCAAATCGTTATTTTCCACCGTTAAAAAGTAAACTCTAGTGGTTCCCTGAAAGTTAATATACTTCGTTGTTCCTTCAAAGAAGTAGAGAAGAAGAACTTTCACAGTCTTACTTATCCTTCGCATTTGTACTTTGAATAACCTACTCCAAGGTCCAACAGCATCGAATCTGTAACTGTAAATTTCAACACCTTTAGAATCAAAGAA
>CALHBL010000218.1 GCA_937930825.1 uncultured Bacteriovoracaceae bacterium | reverse complement strand
ACCGGATCACGAATCTCTACGGCCAAATTTTGGGCATGCATAGTATGTCCTGCCTTTCTCCACAATTCTGAAGCTTCAACTAAGTATTTGGGATGAAAGTAGCTCAAATCAGTGAAGATTTGGGCAGAGGCCATAAATTTTTCACCCTTTAAATACGATCTTGCTAGATCCTTAACAATTTCTTCATCTTGGGGGTCTTTCAATCTCGCTACTTCACCTAAGAAGATGGCCTTCTTAAACTGAGCGGCCCTACGGTACTTCTGGCCCATTCTGGCGGTGTCAAGGGCAGAGAGGGGGTAATGGTCAATGAGGTCCTTGGCCACTTCAAAGCTAACTTCAAAGAGACCATTTTCCATTAAGTAGAACCACTTCTGCTTTATTAATGGTAGGTGCTTGGGAAAAGCAGAAATTCCAGAGTTAAGATGACTCCAGGCCTTTTCAGGTTGACCTGCTCCAAATAACAAACTCGTCATCAGCTGATAGTAGAGAGCGTTCTTTGACAGGGCCTTTTTATCCTTTGAAAGTTCAGCAAGCCCTTTTTTAAAACTCTTTAGACCTAGGTGAGCTTGAGCCAAACTCAAGCGTAGCTCATTACTTTTAAGGCCTTCACTTCTTGCTAGGAGAAGATTCTTTAAGGCCTCTTTGAAACGTTTTTGCTTGAGCTCAACAATTCCCTTAAGAACATAGTACCTCTCAGGGATAACCTCATGAGGGTCTTTAATTTCTCCCAGGATACTTGAGGCCCGCGAGTAATTCTTATTCTTAATGAGCAGGGCCGCAAGGGATAGCTGATCAACATCTTGATCGTCTTCACTGGCGATAACTCCAGGAGCACAGACTATGCTGATACTGAAAAAGAAGAATGTTAAGAGTCTGTATAGTTTCATTTTCATCATTAGTTTAAGTTAAAAGTTATCTTCTGCTTCACCCACACTTTAACGGGGCTTCCCTTATACATGGCCGGATCAAATTGCCACTGGCGAACTGAATCCATCGCCACTTGCTCAAATAATCCTTCAGGTGCTGCCGCCAAGAGCTTTACATCTTCAACAGCACCAGTAGCACTAACGAGAAGTTTAAGTGTCACCTCTCCATTGATTCCTCTCTTTCTTGCATAATCAGGATACTTAAGAGGGGGACGGTAATTTGCCTTAGGCACTTCATCAACCGTATCTTCTGTCATGATCACGCCGGCCGTATTTCCAAGTAGTCCTTCGGCACCCTCTGCAAGAAATTCAAAGGCCCCAAGGCCAAAGCTTGAGCCGGACATAGCGCCGGCCAAATTAGGACGAGCAACCTTGGGCCGACTTCTCTTTATCTTCTTACGCGTGACCTTTGGCTTTGGCCGTTTCTTCTTAATCATTTGAGAGAGGTCAAAGGAAGTAGACCCTTTGCCCTTAGAGCGCTTAGGCCCTTCAAGACCATTCATAAAAACAAGACCGAACATAACGAAGGCCATTCCAAAAAGAGCACCAAGAGGAGGTAAAATCTTAAAGAGATTGACCTTCTTATTAAAATCTCTATTTTCGGCAGTTTCCATTATTAGCCGGCCTCATTCTGTGCAGCAACACCAACATCTCTGGCACCGGCCAGGCGGCAAGCATCGACCACTTCTATAAGACGCTCGGCCGTAACCCCTTTATCGGTAACCACTAGAACAGATTCACTAGCTCCGGCCTTAAGGAGTTCTCTTACCTTACTTTGCAAGACCCAAACTCTTGTGGGCTGGCCATCAACATAGACCTTTGCATTTTGATCAATATAGACCCGAATACTTTTGGTATTAGCAGGCCCAGCACTACTGGCCCCAGGTCTTTCAAGATCGAGCTTCATATCTTTTACAAAGGTTGTCGAAACCATAAAGAAGATCAGGAGAATAAAAACCATATCGATAAGCGGAGACATATCAATTTGAACTTCATCCGCTTGTCTAAAAGATCTACGCATTACTTACTCCCTTCATTTTTGACCAAGTTCTTTCGATCTTTTCTTCCATATCATTTAACAAACTACTCTGGCGCCGCTCAAGTAAATTCCCAACAATCAGCCCAGGGATGGCCACGGCCAATCCCATTTGAGTTGTAATTAACGCCTGAGAAATACCTCCAGCAATCCCGCCACTTTGAGAAAAGAGACTCATCTCTGCAAGGGAGTCAAAAGTTTCAATCATCCCCGACACTGTCCCTAGTAGTCCTAGTAGTGGCGCTACAATCACAACAGATTTAATAAGATTCTTATACTGATTCATCTCTTCTTCTTTAACACCTAGATACAGAAGAGCGTCTTCTTTGGTTTTGCCTTTATTGACAAAATTAGTGATCTCACTGCAGAAGCTCTTAAATATTCCAGTATCACCTTTACTGAGAAGAAGAATTCTATGGGTCATAGAAAACCACATAATACCGGCCCCAATAAGAAGGGGCGGCATGACAAAGCCACCTGCAATATAGAGATCGACGAGCTTATTAAGCATGGGCCTGTTCCTTATCAAAGCGATTCGAAAGTCTTAACGCCTCTCTTTCCAGCATGAGCTTAATTTTTCCAGACCAACCTCCCAAGAGGTTTCCTAATAAGAGTGACGGGATGGCCACAACGAGCCCAAGCTTAGTGGTGATAAGAGCTTCCGATATACCACTTGAGAGCAGCTTGGGGTCTCCAGTACCAAACTCAGTAATGATATCAAAGGTCGAGATCATTCCGGTAACAGTTCCAAGCAGACCTAATAGGGGCGCAACAGCGGCCATGACCATAATAATAGCGCCAAACTTATCAAGAAAATTGAGCTCACCTAAAATGGACTCATGAATAATATTCTCTCTTGTCTCTCTTTCTTGATCCTGTGCCAATAAAGTCTTAGTAAGAACTCTTTCCACTGGAGTTCTTCGTGCGCTGAGTTTTTCTTTAAAAGAAGTAAGCTCAACAGTCTCAATATCATCAACAAGGGTCTTATCGAATTTCCCTGCTCCCCAAAGAAGAAAGCCTCTCACCACCACAAGAATCATGGCCACGATACCAAGACCTGCGATCACATAGGCAATGGCCCCACCAGCAGCGAGCATCTCC
>CALHBL010000217.1 GCA_937930825.1 uncultured Bacteriovoracaceae bacterium | reverse complement strand
TCTCTCTGGTCGCTATGAAGTGATTCAAGATAAGTGGAATGATGTTAATATTGAGATTTACTATCACAAAGGCCATGAATACAATCTTCAGCGCATGATTAAGGCCACTAAGAAATCTCTTGATTACTACACTAAGAACTTTGGTCCCTATCAGCATAAGCAGTATAGAATCATAGAGTTTCCACGGTACGCAACGTTTGCACAATCTTTTCCGAACACGATCCCCTTTTCTGAAGGAATTGGCTTTATCGCTAAAGTTGATGATGCAGTAGAAACAGATATTGATTACCCCTTCTATGTTAATGCCCATGAGATGGCCCACCAGTGGTGGCCCCATCAAATGATTGGAGCGAATGTGCAAGGCTCGGTGATGCTCTCAGAATCCTTTGCTCAATACTCGGCCCTTATGGTAATGGAAGAGGAGTACGGCAGAGAGAAAATGAAGAAATTCCTCAAGTATGAATTAGACCGCTACTTATTCGGCCGTGGTCAAGAGAGTAAATATGAAAGCCCTCTCTATTTATCTGAAGGACAAGACTATATTCACTATAGAAAAGCAAGTGTCATCTTCTACGCCTTGAAAGACTACTTAGGTGCAAAAACTTTAAACGCTGCAATGAAAGAAGCTCTTGGTAAGTTTGGTAACAGGGGTGCTCCTTACATGACTACGATTGATTTTTTGGAACTCCTAAAGAAGAGAGTCCCTTCTGATAAGATCCCTATTGTTGAAGATATGCTAGAGAAAATTGTTCTCTTTGAGAACCGCTCAATGCAAGCAGAGGCTCAAAAATTATTAGATGGTACTTTTGAAGTAACACTCAAAGTAACTTCTAAGAAAATTTATTCTGATAAGAATGGGAAAGAGTTAGAGCATGACTTTAAACAAGAGATGGATATTGGCATCTTAGACAAAGATAAGAAATACCTCTATCTCAAGAAGCACTTTATTTCTAATGGTGAAAATAAATTTGTGATCACGGTCACTGGGCAACCTGCTAAGGCCGGCATAGACCCATTAAATATCCTAATCGATAAGAACTCTGGAGATAATCTGATATCGGTTCAAGTCGTTGAAGAAAAGAAACTTAATAAGACTGGAATTTAATTATCATTAGTGTGTACTAACTCTTCTTTTATAAAGTAGAGTTAGTCTCTGTACTTATTCAACATATAGAAGTATTGACTATTGAGATAACCCTTATTTCGCTTTGGGTATCTATCGATTTGTTTTTTAAGATTACAATCCAATATTTTAATTTTCTTCTCTTTACTCGCAATCCCCCTGAACACTTCATAGTTACTAACAGACTCACAAGAAGCTGCTGTGAACATTTTTGAGACGGAATAGACCAAGTCTGTGTTGTATTTTTCGATATTCTTATAAATAACGTCCGTTAAGTCATACCTTACTTCTTTGATAATTCCTCGATTAAAAGAGCGGTACTTCCGAATTTTTTTCTTAAGATTGAAAGTTACATTTAACTTTAGACCTACTAACCTGCTGAGCTCATTTTCACTTTGCAAAAGCGCTGTAAGTTCATCTTTAGAGTAGTTTCTGAATGATAAATAATCTAACAAGTCGCTCTTATGTGACCACAAAAAGGTATTATAAGCTCCAGTTTCATTCAACCTTCCCAACTCATACCACTTATCTAAATAGATTTTCAGTTGTGGTATTGTTAGAGTTCTTGGATTAAAAAGCCCTAAAGAAGTCTGTAAGGCTTTTATTTTAGTTTTTGACTTAATGACTTTTTCAAAATCTAACTCTTTCGGATATAGCGTGTAAAGAGGTAGTGTTCTATACTCGGTATGCTTCAATACTTTATCTCTACCATGCTTTCTGGCTAAAGTATCCATAATGAAATCTATATTGGCCTTAGAAATATCAGACTCTAAGATTTTTTTAGTCCCTGTAACATCAAGGTAGCTATAGAACATATTTTGAAATTCTATTTCATCAAGTTTATTAGAAAAGGTTATATCGGGATGAGAGACTCTGTAGTAAGAGTAAAGCTTAGACCCTATAATACATACCAAGAAGAGAGGAATCATCTTTCTGCTATTTATTTTTCGTATCTTATAAAAATTATCAAGATATTCAACAAAGAAAAAAATGATGAAGGCAGCCATTACAGGCATCAAAGTACCACCTGCAAAGAGACTCTCCCCCTCAGCAAAGCTCAGCGCTATATTAAATATTACCAGTCCCAAAAATACGCCCACATAGACTTTCTTGTTTTGACGTTTCTTCTCCTTATGGTTATGAATAATCGCTTTATTCTGCTTTATAGCTTTTGTTGAAATATCTACCGTAAAGACACTAATAAAAAGAGAAAGTACAAGGATTATTAACCATATAGAGTCAGAGCTGAATATTGTAGAATTTATAGTAAGTGAAGAGAAGTATTCAATAACACTAGAGTAACTAAATTCTTTGATTTTTTTAAGAGAACTAATTTCCTCCCAATAAGCAATCGTCGAGCAACTCACAATGATAAAGTAATAACCTAATATAATAACTTGCTTAAAAATATTAAATTGTAAATTAAGTCTCTTAAGCTCTTTGCGAGGAATAGGTAGGTTCGTAATCCAGATACCATTTGCTAAGAAAGGACTATTTCCATAAGCATTAAATAACATATACAGCCAAATAAAACTATTACAGGCCAGAGCGAGGCCAAACTTATCAAAGTCTAAGGAAAAGCTATTCTGTATATAGAAGTATAGAGTAACACCTGCTATAATCAACAGCATGATCATCAGTGTTTTTTGAGCATAATCAAGAAGATACATCTTAAGCAAGCTTTTCATAAAGCTCCTCTTTTACTTCATAGAAGTAAATAAAGAGTTCTTCTAAAGAAACCCTATCTTTAGTTACATAATCACTTAAAGAATTTTCACTAGATTCTACAATTTCTCTTTCAACTATATAACCAGTGCTATTTTCATTAATTTCGTAAATGGGAAAACTATTAAGAAAGTCTATTTTTTTCTGATCTGGTACCTTTAACTTTACAAAGCTCTCAATAAGTCTATCGAGTTGTGAATTCACGACTACCTTACCGTCTTTAAGAATGATTAAGTCCGTAGCATACTTCTTAACCTCAGTGATGACATTGGTGGTGAATATAACGGTCCCACCAGCTTTAACAAATTCATCAAGCTCTTTCATAAAGAACTTTCTGGCATAGATATCCATCACCGAAGTGACTTCATCACAGAAGATGACTTCTGGCTTAGCGGCCAAGGCAAGAGAGAGTGCAAATTGTACTTTCTGTCCTCGTGAATATGAATTAAAGGTTCTCTCTAAGTCTAATTTTCTATTCTTTACTATATTATCAAAGTAGTCTTGATCCCAGTTCTTATAGAACTCACCATAAATCTTCGAAAAAGACCTCAAATCAATAGGAACGTCAAATATCACATTCTCATCAACAAAGACCATTTCAACTTCACACTGAGCATCCTCACCAATAATATTCTTTCCCTTGAATCGAATTTCACCACTATTAGAAAAACTTTGTCCGTTTATTAAACGAATAAGAGATGACTTCCCTGCTCCATTTTCACCTAATAGAGTATAGAACTTTCCATTTTGTAGTTCTAAACTGAGGTCGTCCAAAATCACGGCATCGCCATAACTCATGTTTAAATTTTTTATAGTTAATAATTTCATACGAATCTTGTCGGTTAATTTATTAAAATTCTTGAGTGAAGTATTATGATTATAATGAGAAACCAAATTTAGAAGAACTAGTTCTGTAAGTGCTGAGAAGTTTATAAGATACGCCCTTTTGACCGCCATTATTATAGGCCTACCAGATTAATGAGAAGCTGAAATCACCTCCTCTCTCATTATTCTTAAATCTTAATATTTCTCAAATAGGAGCCGATAAAGTAGGCATGCCTATAGACAAAGATAGCTTTCATAAACTCCTAAAATTGGCCACGATCAA
>CALHBL010000216.1 GCA_937930825.1 uncultured Bacteriovoracaceae bacterium | reverse complement strand
ATAGTCGAACTTATTTTCCTTACAAGAGAGTTAAAGTGCGATGAGAGTAACCTAAAAAGTAATGTGGTAGTCAAAAACAAATCGATTTTCCATATCAGAGCTTGGAATTCGTGAGATTAACTTTCTTCTAACATCCCAGCTATAAATATTTCTATAGTTAATTGAAACATGAGAAGTTAATTTGTAACTAACCTTGAGAACATTTTGAAGGTCTACATCTTTGAAGCTAGTTTTTTTGGTCTCAAGACTAGTTTTTGGACGATAGAATAGAGTATTCGATATTGAGAATTTACTTTTCTTTGATTCCCACTTCGTTTTTAAACGAAGTGAGTGCCTAATATTTCTGGTGAGAACTCTTGTATATAAAGGATGAACAAGGGTTGATCCTACTTCTTCTGCCGTTTGATCAATAAATTCAAAGAGTGGGATATATGAAAGATAGACATTTTTAAGACCTAGGCTTTTAAAGAGGTTAAACTTAACTCCAATTGGGCCAGCTCTTAATTCTCCATGTATTAATTGAACACCACCTTCTCTCCTTCTTTCAAAAGTCGCTAATGAGAAGAGTGTAATACCATCCCAGTAGTCATTTATATCGAAGGTTACGATCGCTGCATGGGCACTGCTTCGAATGGAGATAAGGTTCACTGGGTCAGTACTAGAAAAAGAATTTCTCTCATAGAGCATTCTAAGTTCTTTATTTTTATAATCGGCGGCCATTTCGGCCCCATAGTTAATATCTTTTTCCTGGTTAACTCGAGAAAATGTAATGGGTGAAGCAAAAATTCCCGTTGTAATAATGTAGTCACTTTCCTCTTTAGGGTGAGAGTACTTTTCTTCAATTTCGGGTGTGACTTGGTTAATCGCACCAACCTGAGCATGGATGAAGGAGATAGGAAGCAAAAAGTTTAAAGTGAATAGCCACAAATTAGTACTTAATAGTTTTTTCATTCCAACATTATAACAGGATTAAAAAAATAGTTTATGCAATTCTTCTAGAGTGAACATGATTAGAATGAAAACCGTAGAGGTCAATGGTCAACTTTAGCCCTACTTTAGCTGCTTCTGCAGTAATGACCTCGAGATCATTATTAAAATCTCGCCCTGATTTACGGAGTTTATCTAAAAATGGAGAAGTTAGATCAGGATATTCATTAATGAGCTCATAGTAAATTTCATGCCGACTTCGAGTATTCTGAATTGAGTGAAACTGGCTAATTGCTGCCATTGATAGGTCTAGATCTCTGTTAATTATAAATTTAATTAATTTAAATGTTGCTGCCTTGTCACCAAGTGAGGCCAGTGCCACAAGAACCTCTGAATTCTCATTTCTAAGAACTCGATCAAGGTTTTTTAAGTAGTGAGTATACTCATTTAACTCAAGAATCTGGGCTACATTAGCAATAAGCGCCCTCTCGTTTGCGTCTGAAGATCTCTCTAAAAATGAGAGTGCTTTTTGTACCTGCTCTTTGAACTTTCGATTTGGGTAAAGGGCAATTATTGCTTGCTGCCTTACTTTTGGATGATGTGTGTCTTTAAGATATTGAAGTAAAAACTTATAAAGCCATTGATCATTGGAACTATTGGCAACGAAACCTATTACTTGAATAATATTAGGAAGAAGTTCAGAAGAGCTTTGAAACTTTTCATGTGCTGTAAGGGCATACATAATTGTTGCATGAGAATTTCTCTTTGCCATAATTGAGCATAGTGACAACCGAATAATTCCTTTTTGAGAGGGCTCAGTAATCATATTGAAAAGTGTCTGTTGAAAGAATAAGTCTACTTGATAAGATTTGAACTTAAGCAAGGCTTCTAGAACCTGTGCTCTCATATCTTCTCGGGTATCAGTATTATAAATTTCTATCAAGGGGGTAACACTTTTTTCATTTCCCATTTCACCTAAAGCAAAAATAAGAGCTCTCTTCAATATACTCTTGGGCTCCCTCTTAATAACATCAACAAAAATACGTTGATAACCTTTGGCTTCTGGAGCTGCTAAGGCATATGCTGACTCAACTGCTTGAAAGTTAGTTGTTGGTGATTCGTGAAAGTTAATGACATTCTCAGCGTGAAAACCACTAAATTTTTTAAAAAGTTGAGTGACAACTTTATGGCCAATTATCGGAGTAACAACAGCAATCGCCCACATGAGCCTATTATGGAGAAATCCATTGATATAGACGTAACTGAAAGCTCCGAGAAAGAGAAAGGCAATTGCTTGTGAATAGCGTAAGTATGCTTCTTTGACATCAAATCGGTTACCACTGGGAATAGATTCATCTAGAACAGCATTTGCTTTATCTAATAAACTTCTCTTTCCTACCCTTCTTATGATACCTGCGGAAAGCAAGGTTGTCGGTACAGGCATTATGAATAGGGTTAAGAATGAGAGGCCTTGTAAAATATAATAACCTTTGTAGGAACGTAGCCAAGAAGATGATCCTCGACTCCTATAAGTAGAAAGGCCAAGAATCGATAGAGACAGGATTGTTTGAAAGAAAATTACTTTTGAATAAACTCCAGAAAGCGCCATATCTCCAGACTTATGCAGACTATTGATACCCATAAGCAGAGAAAAATCTCCAAGACATTTAGTTATTAATGTGATTGTTATAAGGCTGAGTAAAAGCTTGAAGTAAGGGAGGTCCCAAATATTCGTTTTAGCTTCTTTTAATTGAATAGCCTTCTCAGGTGTATCAAAGCTACGTTCTTTTTTTAAAAAACTAAAATATAGAATTAACGGAGTTACAATAATAAAGGGAATTAAGGCTAACTGATGATGATCAATAAAATTATATTTGGTATTGAGATAGCTTAGCGCAGTTGATGAGAGTACACCTAGCTCCATTACAAAAACTAGCACCTGAGTGAATTTAGGACTTCTTAATAGCGACACTCTCTTTGTCATCATCATCTTACTAGTGATTTCAAAAGCAACTAGATTAGCGCTACTCAAAAGAAAGAGGGCACCATTATAAAAGAGATCATATTTTTGCTGATAGAAATCCATCTCTCTAAAAGTAAGCCCAACGTAGACAATCACAAAACCAAAGAAAAGAGTAAGGCAGTTAAAGACGCTCGATCGGTTCCTAGAAACTGCTTTGAATATCTTTACACTGAAGAGTAGGGATACTCCTTGTATAAGCATGAGTTGAGGATAAATACTTAAAGACTCCGAACCTAAGAGCTTTAGTATTGAAACTAAACGAAGAGAGTAACTTGAACATCCAAGAAAGAAGATAGTGAAAATAAGTGATAAATGACCCTTTTTTAACATCTCTTACTTATCGGATTTCTCAGACTAAAATTGAAAATATCTTTTAAATATGTAGCTTATGTAGGCAGTAGGAAATATTCGAAAAATCTGTCTAATTATTAGACACTTCTTTGTATGGTAATCACTATCGTTAAGCTGTTGAGGTATCTGAAAGAGAGTAGTAGCGAATTCTACGGCATAATTCTTGTATATAGTACTTTAGTGAATAGTATTTAAACCTTTAGGAGACTTTAGATGGGCAGGCCACAACTATTAATTTTGAGTATTCTAATTGCTGTACTCCTTCTTGCTGAATCTTTTCAAGCAAGGACATTCAACTCTTCTAAAATTTCAACATCAAAAAATTCCTATGAAGCTATACTCTTAAAAATTAAAGACATAAAAGAAAGCCCAGAATACCTAGATCTTAAAAGATTGAATCAAGAATTTGCATCTAAGGTTAAAGTCGTCGAGAGCAAGATGGCTACCATTACTTCGAATGAGGCTTTCTATAAGAATTCTCATGAGCTGATCGCTAATTTAGAAAAAGAAAGAGAAGGAAATAAAGAAGATAAAGCTTTGGCCTTAAGAAAATTAACAGAGGCGAAGAGAAGAAGAAGCAGAATTGAAAAAGAACTGAAAGACTATCCTAAGCGGAAGGAAGAACTCTTAACAAAATCAATCGAGTATGAAAGGGAATTAGATGAAATTCTCTATCCTTATAAAGTGCTTAATGATGAAATCACTTATCTCAGTAATCAGGCCAGCTTGATGGTTAAAGTTAATGATCCAAAGTATTTAAAACTTAAAAGGGATCATAAGAAAATAAAATCTCAAATACAAAAAATAAAACAGATAAAGTCTGAAATCAACTCGAATAAAATACTCTATAACAATGCAGATACGATTATAAAATTTATGAGAGCTAAAAAAAGGGCCAACAAAGATCCTTCACAAGCAGCAAGTGTTATCGCTGACATCAGTCAGCGAAGAGGGGTTATACGCCGGAAAATAGAGAGCTACCCGCAGCAGGAAAAGGAAATTCTTAAGACACTTGAGGGCCATAAACTTGCTTTAAATAAGGTTAACTTCTCCTATAAAATTCTTACTGAAGAAATAAGGACTCTTAAGAAGGCGTTACGAGTAAGAAGAAATAGAACGAATATATCCAGGGTAAGATGACCATCTCTTTAAAGGATCTCCTTTGCTCTAAGTAGTATGTAAAAAAGATCTATTTCCTTAAAATGTAGCCCATTTCACTTCATATGCTCTACTATGCAAAAACTAAGAAATTGAAGATGAAAAGGACAACTTATGAGAAGACTACTATTGGCCATATCTCTGCTAAGCTCGTTAACAAGTTTTGCAAACCAGAGCGCTGAAGAGCTTGCTTTTGAAATGACGGGATTTGAAATTACTTCTGAGAATGAAGTTCAACTAGGTCTTTCTTTTAGAGGAAGCCTGAATATGATCCTCTCCAAAGAGGGTTTCGAAAGTGAAGAAGAAGCGGCTAAGTTTTGTTTAAGTAATGATGCCCAGCTTGATACTGAATTCAATGTCATGCTAATCGCAACCTCAGGAGCAGCTGCTCTAAATAAGGTGTTAGAAGAGCTTATTTCATTTGATCTACCGGAAGCTTCTATTTCAGGAATAATTTCTTGGACTGGTAAAGGGGAGAATACCGTTACCATGATGTATAACGGTGGTGGGTCTCAGACAGAAGTAGCACCACTTGAAGAAATGAATATGGCCCTTCAGAATATGAGAAATGATAAAGAAGTAAAATTCAAAATACCAGCTCTTTGCTTAGCCAATAAATAGCCACTTTTATTTGTAAAAACTAAACCAAGCCTCTACTTTAAAAGAGGCTTTATTCACTTTACTTCTGCAGACCTCTTCGTGGATCTGGATTTTCTTCAGGCATTTGGTCAGAAGTTGCATCCCTAATGTCTTGAAAATCTCTTCGGGATCCGATGCTTAAGTAACTGGGCAATAGATCTCGTTCATCCTCCCCAATCCCCCTATAGTCAGAAGAAGGACTATTTCTTCTAGTTCTCCTATAAACGTCTCCTTCACAGTTTGCATAATCACTTCAATGTCGAATATTACAGTCTCTTTTCTTAGTAGGTGATCTTGTTGAAACGCATATGGTGGAGCCATTGACAAGTTTTCGTCTGCTACCAGGCCCACAATACTTTTCTTCTTCTTTCTTTAACTCTTCCATTCGCTTTTGATCTGAATTGGCATACGCTGCTAGGGCTTCTTTTAGTAACTGTGGGTCAATCTTTTTGATTATATATTTCTTGCAGTCTTCAGAGTTTAAAGTAGACAAGCGAGGTCCCTTATAGTCATTAGTGCACTCAAAGGGAATGTTAGCCAAAGTTCCCACCTGGAGAGGGCCGATTTTTAACTTTAGGCATTAGCTTATCTTCTGCGCACCCTAAAGCAGCTCTTTCATCTTTTGATAACCTTGGACCTTTATAGTCACTAGTGCACTAAAAAGGCTCGGAAGCGAATGAAAGTTCTATCAAAGAGCAAAAAGATAAGGTGATGAAAATGATCTTATTCATATATTAGTTCTCCGCGTTTCTTTATTTATAATGAGTAGTGTTATTGTCGGCTATTCTAGAAATGAACATAAGCTGCATTTACATAAATTTTAATTACTATTGAAAAATCAGTAACTTCAAGCTCTAAATTAAAGAGTTGAGAAGTTAGATTAAGCGCCTCATAAATGAGGCAGTGGAGGAGAAGGTCCTTCTTAGGTAACTCTTGGACCAAGTGGAAGGTCAATATCGGTTAAAGTTCTTGATTAAAAGACTTCGGATATCATTAACGAGGCCGTAAAGTGTAGTAAATTAGGTTCTAATCGCCTGTTCTTTACCATAGAGCGATTTATTGATCATGGGAAAGTTGTAGATAAAGTTTGGGTGATAGGCTCAAATGAGTTTAACTTCTAGGAGTAATTAAAATGAACGATAATTCAAAGAAACTATTTGCCATTGCTGGAGGAATCATAGGGATCATTTACATTCTTAATCCTACTGCTGGCATAATTGAGTTTATTCCAGATAATATTCCATTCATCGGAAATCTTGATGAAGCCGGCGCAATCGTATTAGTTTTAGGATGCCTAAGGTATTTCAATATTGATTTAACTGGTTACTTCAAGGCCAAAAAGGATAAGGAAGATATTACGGCTAAATAGTGTGAGCGGTTAATTGGAGAGCCCCTATGATGATAAGGCTAAAGTTGTTCTCTTAAAACTTAATAGATTTAAACTATGGGTTTTATCAGTTGTCATCAGTTTGATGACAAAAGCCTTACCTTTTAAAATTTCAGTCACCGTCGTGTACAGCATCCACCTGTAAACTAAAGTAGTCTCGTATTCTTACCAATAATTAATAATGAATGTCATAATATACTTAGCGCTATATATTTCATTGAGCTCTTGTTTTCTCGTTAATCACAATGATTCAGCAAAACCTCAAAGACGTGACTTAGCTTCTTCCGATGAGTCTTACTCTATTCTTATTAAAGACTTAATCGGTAATAGAAATTGGCCCTTAGGTGAGATGAAACTAAAATCTGAAGGTATTACAGAAGTTTAATAGTACTGATGAAAGGCTTCACCGCTTAATAATTGAGCAGTTGGAAGCTCTTCCAGTAGGCGCTGTCATTTATTCCATCAAAGGGCAGAAGGTTACAAAAGGAGTTCATGAAATCAGTGGTCGAACACAAGAAGGCTTTTCAGCTTACGGCCTTAGAGACCATCAGCTTGACTGACAAAAAATGGTCATGGCACGCACTTTCAAATGAGAATTCTTAAAAGCTAAATGGTCGTCTAAGTAGGTACCTAAATGAACTATTTCTCCTGAACACCTATGTTATTAATAATATTAACTTTTGGCTAAAGTTGGCAACTTTAAAGAGTTTTTTCCTTAAAAAGAATGGACACCAAGCTTTTTAATAATGGTCCTGCTCGGCTGACCATTTTAATTGTGGAAGCCGTCATTAAGAGAGTTCTTAAGGTCTAACATGAACATAAATAATAATAACTACTTTGGCCCTGTTGGAATTTAAACCAAATGTAATTGATCTGTATTATTTCTCATACATCGTGATCTTACCGTCAGGAGTCTTATCGGCCCTATATTTATAGTCAGAAAGATTAAGGTTTTTTATAACCTCATATAGAGAAGTCTTAAGTTGGGTCGGATCAACTGCCTTCTGATTAGCTTCATAGTAAAAGACAGTCGTCATCTTTCCTGGTGAGTGCATTTGCTTCTGAGCGTGGCCTTTAACTCGATCCCTAGTATATTCAGAAGGAAGTACAAAGGTGAAGGCCCTTCCTTTGTTGGCATCCTTAAAGTAGCCAACCTTGGTCGCGAATGGTGGTGTGCTATCACAGGAAGAGAGTATAAAGATCAGAAAAAATAAAATTTCTTTCATAGCATCTACCAGTCAGAGTTATTGGAGGTTTTAAGGGAAGCCATAACTTTATTTTTGAGATCATCTGCGCAAAGCTTAAGGCCATCTTTCTGATGAGATTTAAAGAGTCCTTTAACAGTGTTATAAGAACCATTAATGTTGCTAGAGGTAAAGCTGTCTCCACTTAGAGATAGGCGAACTTTTTTATTTTTGAAGTCAGCTTCAATAGTGAAAGCTGTCGTATAAGAAGCTATATCAAGCATACCATTCTTTACATGATTACAATCAAATACGACCTGAGAGATGACCTTGTGCTTCTTGGGGTCTTTTAATTGTATTGCTCTATTACTGTCACCTAGATTTTTTGCTAGAAAGGCTAGAATCATGTCGTATCCGCTCTCAGCTGATAGGTTCGTTTTCTCAACATAGGTGAATGACTTCTCTTTCTGAGTTAGAGGGCTTGCACATGATACAAAAAATAAAAGTGGTAAAATTAATAGCTTCTTCACTAGGTTCTCCTCGTTATTATTTGGTTCTTTCTATAACTAACTTATATTCTCTTCCCTCATCGCTAAATGAGACAGAGCTGATAACTTTTTTATCGGCTTTACCTATAAGAAGCTCCTCTAAGGAAAGGCCTAAGTAATCTGCTAGCTTTTTTATGTGCTCTATATTCTTGAGGCTTGGTGCTCTCCGTGACTTAGTCCACTCTTGGAGTAGATTTCGTGACATGCCTACTTCTCTAGCAACCTCTGATATATTTTTATTCTCTAAGGCCTTGCTTAGAGTTTTTGTGAAGTTTATTTCCATAGATTCATTATCGCTATATTTGAAGATAGTTTTAGTAATAGTAGATGAATCGTTCAGATTGTCCGATTGGTGGTCAATCCTCAGACTCATATTTGATTAATTGACCCACATCTATGGGAAGGCCAATAGCCGAGTAAATTATCTGAGACGCAAAGTGGATTGAAGTCTCTAGAAATTGACCTTTATGAAATATCGAGATGATCTCACCCTCAGAGAGAATATGATTATTCACACTATAAAGACCGCGATCATTAATTTCTAATTTTCCAATTTGGGAGTTGAGTCTGAGTTGTAAACAAAACATTTGTTTTAAGAACGAGTGCGTATTGTTCATAAATCCTCCTCATTAAGAGTTTGTGTACAGAGGTTGTTTTTAATTTCTTTGGCTATGCATGTATGACTAAAGTTAATGATCTTAGCAATTTTTCTTGTTGAGTAACCTTTTTGATGAAACTCCATTACGGTCTTTGTGGGTATTCTTTTAGGGCGACCTATCCTTTTACCCTTAGCTCTCGCGTTGATTAATCCATTCTTTACTCTCTCTGATATTATTTCGCGCTCTAGCTCAGAAATAATTGATATGATTCCATAGAAGGCTTTTCCTAAAGCTGTAGATGTATCGATCTTCTCGCTTAGGGAGATAAATTCAATCTCTTTTTTCTTAAATAGCTCTGATGTTTCTAGTAAGTGCTTAGTTGATCTTGAAAATCTAGAGAAGGAGTAAATGACTACACTTTTTACTTGATCGTCGTTAACTGCTTTCATGAGAATATCTAATTGAGGCCTAGAGGACTTAGATCCACTTACCTTGTCAGTAAAGATTTTATAATTAGTAATATTCTTTAGTGTACAAAATGCCTCTATGGCACGTATCTGTGACTCAAGACCACTGTCTTGATTGTTGACTGTAGATACTCTTGCATAAAGCGCTGTGAATTTTTCCATAATTACTCCTCCTTCAGCCAATATAAATCAGAGGGCGTGGGAGTACATAAAAGAGTGCTTTTAATTACAGATAAAATGAAATTTTATTGCTATAATAATGGCTTAGGTGTTTAACCCATAACAGGTCCCGTTTAGATAGAAACACGGGTATAATATTATTAGTATGTATTTTTATAACTATGGATTTAGCAAATATTCTCATTTCTAATAAATACCTAAATCTTCAACCGGCTACTGTTAGTCGGTTGGTACCACTAATTCTCAAAATTAAAAAAAAATACGATAAACATAAAGGACCTCCTGCGACTGTTCCTAGGATTTTTTACTCTACAATCGAAGCTATTATAAATGAAGAAAAGCGATCAACTGAATCTTTTAATAGTCTAGAGAAATTAATAGAAAAAATACAAATATTAAAAAATGATCCCTCCTATGAAGAAATTTTTTTGATGAAAGGTGAGGTTCTAGCTAGTAGTTTTGAGTCATTTAAAAAGTCATTCCATGAGGTGAGGAGAGATCGTATAGATTTTAATTATTCACCTACAGAGGAAGAAAAGACAAAATTCTCAAGTAAAAAAGGCGCAGCAAATGAACTATTGAAATATATACAGAATGAGTTATTCGATATTTATGATGAGCATATTTTTAAAGTCACTACTCAAAAGAACACGCCCTTAAAAGGATATTTCGCTTTTTTAGTAATGAGTAACTTAAAGATAAAAAAATATTCATTTGACCTTGATCAGCTAAAGAATGGTTTCGAAAGTGGTTATTGGTCAACTATTACGAGAAATGCATGGCGGCATTCTAGGCGCAGCAGGTAAAAGATCTTTTTTAAATTCCTTCCTTCATCCTTAGTCTTTTTGAACCAGCTAGTAGATCTTCCTTTGTAAGAAAGGAGCTTTTATGAAAAATCAAAATCAAGCGATTTTAAATTACAAAAATCTAAAGTCTGAAATTCTAAACTCACCTGAATTAATGTTAACCACTGTTGCAGTAGGGAAGAAGTTACATTCTAGGTCATTAAGTAAGCTAGGAATGTTTGGATTAAAAAAACTTATTAAAATTTTAAAAAGGAGGAGTAATGAGTAAAAAAAGTTATGAGGAAGGTAAGAAAAAAATTTCTCTAAAGAGTATGTTGCATGACCTTAGTGGTGATAGCCTGAACTTTAGTATTAAAAAAACAATCAAAGTAGGTAAGGCGGATAAGCAGAAGTTTTACAGGGTTAAGCCAGGTGATGAGAATTCTTTTTCGACATTGGTCATTGAAGATAAAACTGAAGGGAGTTCAAACGATTACTTAATTAGCCCAAATTTAGTTTCAAAGATAAAAGATGAGACTATAGCTGTGATTTTTCACTTAGCTATCTCTAGAGTCGGGGACTTGCTGCTTTGGAGATCAAGATTACCGAATAAGTCAGGGAAACTAGATACTTGGAATAGATCTAGTTTAAGGATGAAAGAAATTGCCGAGAAAAGCTGGATTAGAGTTCTTTCTAACAAAAATCATAACTGTTATGAAGCTATGATTGCTAAGAGCTTCTTAGAAGAACCAGTATGGCCAGAAGAGCCTTTGGAAGAATTGGTTAATGATGCTTTCAAGGATCATTATATTGATTATCTTGATCATCCTGTGCTTAAGAAACTGAGAGGTGAACATTGAATTATCCATTAAGTCTTACATACTTCAAGTCTATATGGTTAATAGATTTCGAATATAAGCAGGTAAACGAGTTCATCACCGAGGTACATTGTTGTGTAATAAAGAACTTACTAACTAAGGAAATAATCAGGTTGTTTGGGGAGGAGTTAAATACTCCCCCTGACTTTTTAAACGATGAGGAAGGTTTGTTCGTCGCTTTTTATGGAATCGCAGAGTTTCGATGTTTTCTAAAGCTAGGCTGGAGCTTTCCTAAATATCATATCGATCTATATGTAGAGTTTAAGAATATAGTTAATAATACAAGTTACGCAAAAAGGGGTAGCCTTCTTTCAGTTCTGAGTTTCTATGGACTTGATAGTTTAGAGACTCAAGAAAAAGAAGATATGAGAAACCTAGCAATAAGGGGAGAGCCTTATACTAAAAATGAAAGAGTCTCTCTGATAAACTACTGTCAAAGTGACGTCGAGGCTCTTGAAAAGGTATTTCCAAAGATCATAGCAGAGCGAGAAATTCCTTATGCTTTATTCAGAGGAGACTACATAAAGGCTTTATCAATTGTTGAAGATAATGGAGTACCTGTTGATACAAAAAGAATTATGGATTTTGAAGATTATTTTCCAGCTCTTAGGGCTAAATTAGTTAAAGAATTTGACCCTGATGGCTTATTCTATGATGGTCTAGTTTTCAAATATCAAAAATTATTAAATTACGTACAGAAGTATAATATTGATTGGCCTTTATTAGATAGTGGCCAGTTAGACACGAAAGAAGTCACCTTTAAGGCTCAGGCAAAGAAAGATGACGTTATTCAAAGAGTATATCAGCTTCGGCAAGTCTTATCTAAGACGACAAGGTTAAAGCCTCAAGTCGGTCAAGATGGTAGGTGTCGGTGTATGCTTTCACCTTTTGCGAGTAAAACAAGTCGGAACCAACCAAGCACAAATAAATTTCCATTTGGTTGGCCTTCAATGATGCGCTCTTTAATGAGGGCTTCTCGATGAAAGTAAGAAAGGGAAATTCAATTGCCTATATAGATTACTCACAGCAAGAATTTGGTATTGCTGCAGCCTTATCTAAAGACCGAAATATGATGTCTTCATACATGTCTGATGACCCATATTTAGACTTTGCTATTAGAGCTAAGGCCGTACCGAAAGGTGCGACAAAGGAAAGCCACCCTAGGGAACGCGATCTTTATAAACAATGTGTATTGGCTGTTCAATTTGGTATGGGAGCAAAATCTTTAGCTTCTAATATTGGCAGGAGTGTTGATGAGGCGAAGTATCTTCTCTCCTAGCACAAATTAGTATTTAAGACCTATTGGGATTGGTCAGAACAGGTCTTATGCGAATTTGAGCTTAGAGGAAAAATTAGTACTGTATTCGGTTGGCATCTTCATAATGGTATAGAAACAGGTGAAAGAACAATTAAGAATTTTCCAATGCAGGCCAACGGCGCCGAAATGTTAAGGCTTGCTATCGTTCTTTGTGTTGAGAATAGAATTAAAGTTTGCGCTCCAGTGCATGATGCAATTTTAATCGAAGCTCCTACTAAAGATATTGAAGAACATGTTCAAAGAGCCAGCCAGCTTATGATAGAAGCCAGCTCAATTGTTCTAAGTGGCTTCGAACTAAGAGTAGATTCTGAAGTTTTCTCTTATCCAGATAGCTATCTAGACGGAAGAGGTAAAGAGATGTGGGATTTCATTATAAAAAATATCGATGAAATAAAAAGTAAGGAGATATGTTGTGACTGAGTACATTAAAGGGCGCTTCCTCAAAGGCCCTATTCCTTGGAGCTGGCTTCAAAAGGCATCGCTCCAGCACCCAAAAGGGCTTCATGTCGCTATTAATATTTGGTTCCTAAAAGCAGTTACTAAAAAGAATGACTTTCCATTGTCAAACAAAATTCTCAGAGAAATGGGGGTTAGTAGACAAGCAAAAAATGAATCTCTTAGAAAGTTTGAAGAGGTCGGTTTAGTGGATTTAAAACAAGTGATAGGGAAAAGCCCTATCGTGATAGTTAAAGAGAACTAATTATTTAAGTTGAGAAGGAGGTTTTTACGAGTGAGTGTAATTTGCTCAAAATGCGATCAATCTAAAGAGAAGAGTGAGTTTTACAAAAATTCGAGAAAGAGAAACGGGCTGGAGTCCCATTGTAAGGATTGCATTCTTAAGAAAAAGAAAGATAGATATGTAATTAAAATGAATACAAAGAAAAAGAATAGAGTCATGAGGAATCGTGAGGGAGTCAGGGTCATGGATCTAAGTCTGTGTACAGTTGAAACTTATTTGATTACAAGGCCTAGGAATATAGAGCAGGTAGGCCTCGAAGGGGTTGTTGGAGATTTGATATGTCTGTTGGAAGAAAAAAAGAAATCAAAGGTGTTTCATATGCAAGAGTAAGTACGATAGGTCAGGTCTTAGATAAAGAGGGGCATCGAAGAGATGATGCCTCTCCTGAGGCTCAAAGAAACAGATGCCAAAGACATATTGAGGGTCTTAATATTTCAAGTGATTTTAAGTACGTAATCTCAGAGCATATTAGTGATATTGGAGTTTCTGGTAAGAGTACAAAGCGAGTAGGGTATCAGAAGATGTGGGACTTAGTGTCTACGAGGAAGATATCTTTTATTTGTTGTGGAGAACTCTCTCGCCTGAATAGAAATACAGTAGACTTCCTTAATCTACTAGATCATTGCCAAAAAAATAAAGTGTCTCTAATTATAATTGGAATGAACCTAGATACTGGAAACTTCTCTGGGAAGCTAGTGGCCTCAATGTTTGCTGTGCTCTCTCAATTTGAAAGAGAGATGACGGCTTCCCGTGTGAGAGAAAATGCAATCTCTAGATTAGTAGAGAGTGGCAGAATCAATGGGGCGACAGCTTTATTAGGTATGGACAATGATCCTATCAAGAAGGGGCATTTTATTGCTAATATTGAAGAAATAAAGATCGTAGAGAAAATATTTAATATCTATCTAAAGACTTCTAGTCAGAAAGAAACCTTACTTGAGGTTCAAAGACTGGGCATAAAAGATAAAAAAGGAAAAGATTTTACGAAAAGTACTTTAGGGAGAATCTTTGCTCAGACAAAATGGAGATATAGAGGTCTTTGGGGCCTTAACAAAGAAAATAAAGATCTAGATCAGAGCCTATTATCAAAGGACGAAGAGTTTCAATTGATAAAGCTTCCTCATGGCCCACTAGTCAATTTAAATCTTTTAGATGCAGTAGATAAAAAATTAAATGAAACTCATCTTAAAATGAAGAGAAGTGGTAAGAACTATACCTATCTTCTGACGACTGTTCTTGAGCATAGCGATGGCTCGACTTGGACAGGCGGGAGTGCCAAGTCAGCGGCCTATCGTTACTATTATAATAAGAAAAACGATATCAGAATCTCCGTTGGTGAGTTGGATAAGCTGGTCCTTAAGAGAATTAAAGAATACCTCGTCGATGATAGCTTATTTAACCAGCTCGTAATGGACGCCTACAGCGCGCGCGCTAATCACTTACCAATAATCAATAAAGAGATTAAAGATATTGATGCAAAGCTTGCTGAAGTCAAAGAAGAAGAAAGGTCCTTACGAGATTCATTAATTAAAAGCAAAGGCCAAGGAGGTAAGAGCTTTATCTCTTGGATTGAGTCCAGCGTCTCTGAGGTGAGATTTAAGAAGTTAGATTATGAAGCTGAGTTATCAGAGGCCCTCAAATCAAGAGAGGTCATCAAAAATGGTATCAATACTGATAATATTGAAAGTGTTATGAAAAGGCTTCTCAATCAATTCTCAAAACTCACTGGCGTGCAACGTCGCACTCTCGTAGAGAATATCTTTGAAAAGATAGTAATTGATCCTCCAAGTAAAATAGCTTTTCATATTTATGATGACTTCAAGACTGCAAAAAAAAAGACAATTATCGGGCATAGAGACTCAGCAATCAGATAGCTTACTCATCGTTGATAGATTCAGCTTTTGGTCTATACCTCCCTATAAAGACAAAGATTTTCTCATAAGTAACTATATTGATAAGAACCTATCAGCCAAGAGAGTGGCGAAGCTTACCAATTGCTCTAAATCTTCAATTCTTAAGTACCTTGATGAGCTTAATATCCCTAAGAGGGAAAGTGGCACATGCATTAAGAAGGGAGTTTGCTCTTACGGAAAGAGATATAAACTAGGTCATGAGATCGCTCACAAAAGAGAAGAACAGATGATTAGTTATATTAATAGCTTAAGCGTAGAGGGCCTTTCTAATGAGAAGATAGTTAAAGTTCTGATTAAAGGTGATTATTCAACAAAAACAAAGCTTGGAAAATGGCATAGGAAGACTATTTGGACGATATTGAACAAACACTGATCGAGTTATCTAAAGCGAGGGTAAGTATCCATTGAAGATTATTAGATCTGCACTTTTTTCTAGAGGTCCATGGAAAAGTGTAATTTATTCAGAGGAATGCCGAAGAAATGCAGGACTATCTTGCACTGCTTTGTTGCATATGTTACTGAGTATTTCTTAATCAAGATCAAGGAGAAATGAT
>CALHBL010000215.1 GCA_937930825.1 uncultured Bacteriovoracaceae bacterium | reverse complement strand
CAATTAAGTATATAAGAGGTGTTAAGCGAGCTCGTGTTCACTTATCAATTCCAGAATCGAGTCCGTTTGTTAGTGAGAAGAAACCACCAACGGCCTCTATTGTTTTAGAGCTTAAAAGAGGAAGCAGTCTTACCTTAGAAGAAATTAAAGGAATCTCTCAGTTAGTTTCATCTTCGGTAGATGGGATGCGGCCAAAGAATGTTGTTATTCTGGACGATAGAGGAAAGAAACTCTCTGAAAATATTGGTGATGAGATGACTGCTCATACGGCCAATCGAGTGGCCCTTGAACAGAAAATGAATTCTCAGTATGAAAGGCAAATTGAAGAAATTTTAAGTAAGGTAGTAGGACACGGCAAGGTCGTAGCTAAAGTTAGTGTGAATATGGACTTTACAGCTTCGGTTTCGACAGAGACAACTTTCGATCAGGAAAATAAGGCCGTACTCTCTGAAGTTGAGAACTCACAAAAACTAAATGGGTCTAGACCTTCACCCCAAGGAATACCAGGGGCGAGATCAAACCTTCCGGGAGAAACACCACAGCCTGGTATTCCTGAAACTAGAAATGCTGTTGATAAGAAGTTGACGACTAAGAACTATAACGTTCCTTCTAAAGTTACTAAATCAAAAACACCTTCTGCTGGCTTAAGAAAAATTACAGCGGCAGTCATGATCGATGGACGAAGAGTTCCCATGGTAGATGAAAAGGGGGCGGCCGTCTTAGATGAAAATGGAGTGGCCAAGACTCAATATGAGCCTTGGGCAGAAGCCGATCTTAAGAATTTTTCGGCGATAGTAAGTAGCTCCATAGGTCTTTCAGATAGAAGGGGGGACAATCTTGTTATCAAGAATATGGAGTTTGCCTTAGAAGATACTAAAGCTGCTGATGATATGCTAAGAGAGCAAGAGACCCGAGAGCTGTTTAAGAATATTGTTAAATATCTGATTATCGGTCTTGCTATAAGTTTATTCTTCTTCTTAGTTGTAAGGCCATTTATTCAATGGATCACTGACAATACTGTTGAATCAGTGGAAGATTTTCTTCCTAAAACTCTTGAAGAACTAGAAAGAGTTCAAGCAAATCAGAAATTACCTGGGCTTGAAGATGCTCTACCGCAAATGGAAGAGAAAATTAATCCAGAGAAAATAGAAGGGAATATGTTACGAGAAAAGATTATCTCTTTAGTTGAGTCTAATCCTTCGAAGGCAGCTCAAATTATTCACGAGATGATCCACTCAACAGAGTCAGATAAGCAGATTGCATAATTAAAGAGTAATCCCAGAAGGACGGGTATATGGCAGCAGGTGAGAGTTTAGATCCAGATGTAGAGTATAGTTTACTTACTGGGCAAGATAAATCAGCAATTCTTCTAAGTTCTTTAGGTGTGGATACTACGCAACTTATCTTTAGTCATATGCGTGATAATGATGTGAAGAGAATGATTAATGCTATGTCGAATATTAATAAAGCTTCGATTTGGATGATTAAAAGAGTGCTAGAAGAATTTTTTACTCAGCTCAACGAAGAGAATGATTTACTCTTCTCTGAGAACCGAGGCCGTGATTTTATTATCAATGCTCTTGGTGAAGATCGTGCTAAACAACTTCTTGGTCAGATTGTAGATGTTGGCAGTGCTAATACTCTTGAGTCGCTTGAGCTTGTTGATACAAGAACTTTAGCTAACTTCTTAATAAATGAGCACCCACAAACGATTGCTCTTATTGTTGCTCACCTTAATGCTGAAAGAAAGGTGGATGTTCTTCGCAGGCTTCCTGAAGGTCTACAAGCTGAAGTTGTTCTAAGAGTAGCGAACCTAGACTACGTTTCACCTGAGCTTATTGCCCAACTTGATGATGTTCTTAAGACTGAGCTTAGTACCCTTGGATCAATTGATACTAATCAACTCGGCGGTGTCGAGCCAATCGCTGATATGCTCAACCTTATGGATAATAACGGTGAGAAAAATATCATGTCTAGAGTTGAGGAAAAAGATCCTGAGCTTGCTGAAGAGATTAGAAAGCTCATGTTTGTTTTTGAAGACCTGGTCTATGTGGATGATAGAGGGATTCAAGGAATTCTTAAAGAAGTTGATAATGCAAAACTTGTTATTGCCCTTAAAACTGCAAATGATGAAATTCGAAATAAGCTCTTTAAGAATATGTCTAATAGAGCAGCGACTCTATTGATGGAAGACCTCGAGACTCTAGGGCCAACAAAACTTTCTGATGTTGAAAAAGCACAGTCAGAAATTGTTCAAAAATGTAAGGATCTTGAATCTCAAGGTAAGGCCTTTATTTCTCGTGGTGGAGATGGAGATGCTCTTGTTTAATAGAATTAATTCATACAAAGGGCGCATTAAATGAAAGATCTCCAAGACCTTTTAAAAGATAAAGTAGCGAAATATGAGTTTGAGCCTCTCTTTGACGATTCAATCGCTAAGGAAGAATTTCGATCATTCGAATTTAAGACTTTGAAGAAAGATCAAATTAATGAAGTAAAAGAACATGAGCGCTCTATAAAAATTGAAAGAAGAGAAGCTGAGAAGAGTAGTTTTGCCATTGCCCCAATCGTAAGAGAACACAGAGGAATTAATAAGCAAGAGGAAATTGAAAAAGAAAGACTTCTTCAAGAAGAAGTAGAAAGACAGTTAGTTCGTATTCAAGAACAAGCATACAGAGATGGTTTTGAAAAAGGACTTAAAGATGGAAAAGAAGAAGTCTTTAACGAAACAAGGGCAGGAGTTGAACAGAAATTAGAAATTTTAGGTGAGATGGTGGAAGTTGCATTGAAGACTCAATATGAACTCTTAAATCGCGAAAGAACTGGTGTTCATCGAATAATTAAGAATTTAACTAAATGGGTGATTTTAAAAGAGTTGGATGGTGATGGTAATTATATCGTAAGACTTCTGGATAAGTTAATTAGCGAATTACAAATCAAAAATAATTTATTGATCCAGATCGACCCAAAGTCTTTTACCGATATGCCAGATATTCTTGAACTAGTTCAACAGAAAATTGGCACTCTAGAGAATGTACGAATGGAATGTGACTACGACATAGAGGGGCCAGGTATTATTATCGAGAGTGAAAATGGTATCATCAATGGAACTCTAAAAGAGCAATTTAAAAGTTTAAATAAATTATTTGAATCGGTTGGCCTAGTTGAAGAAGATAATTTTAATGCAAATGACTTCTATGAGTCTTCAGACATTAATTCGGACACTCTAACGAGTTCAGAACTAAAGGAAGAATCAAAGAGCTCTAGTGACGACGAGGATGAAAATGGAGGGTCTTAATCTAGAAGCAATTCATAAGGCTTATGAGTATCAGACTCCCTATCAAAAAATTGGTAAAGTTGTCTCTAATAATGGTCAGGTGTATGAAGTTAGTTTAAGCCGAGCAGTGATTGGTGCCAATGTTGAATTTGTTACAGAGTTTGGTGAGCGTTGCTTTGGTGAAGTTGTTTCTATTAAAGGAAATAAGTGTTTAGCAATGCCCTATGACGAGTTAGCTGGTATCAATACAGAGACAAGAGTGTACCTTAAAGACTTAACTACTCAGTTAGCAATAGGCCCTGAAATGTTAGGCCGAGTGATTGATTTCAAGGGACAGCCTATAGATGATTTGGGTGACTTAGAAATAAGTGGTGAAGTACGCTCCATTTTTGGAGAAGCCCTTAATCCTTTAAAGCGTCCACCAATTACCCAACAATTGGATACTGGAATCCATGCGATAAATTGCTTCATGACTGCAGGTCGTGGGCAAAGAATGGCCATTATGGCAGGCTCGGGTGTTGGCAAGTCTGTAACGATGGGCATGATCGCTCAGAACACTGATGCAGATATTAATGTTATAGCCTTAATAGGTGAACGGGGCCGTGAAGTCTTGGAGTTTATCGAGAATGATCTAGGTCCAGAGGGTCTCAAACGCTCAGTTGTTATTGTTGCTACCTCTGATCAGTCTGCTTTAATTAGGGCCAAGGCAGCCTATGTAGCAACGACGATTGCAGAGTACTTTAGAGATCAAGGAAGTGATGTACTACTGATGATGGATTCTATCAC
>CALHBL010000214.1 GCA_937930825.1 uncultured Bacteriovoracaceae bacterium | reverse complement strand
TCTATGTTTTTTATCTGTCATAACACCTAAGTAGAAGACCAATAAAAATAATCGACTTAATATCCTTTGTTTTTCATACTCGCAAAAAGTAATTTTTTGAGTACAATGCCCTATGAATAAAATTACTCTCATGCTCCTCTTCTTCCTTTCATTTAACTGCATTGCCGAGCAAAGTAATCAAAAATTAGAAGAAGAAAAAATTAACTTCCTCCTCTCCACTATCAAAGAAAGTAAGGTGGTTTTCTTACGTAATGGTGACGAGCATTCAGGAAAGAAGGCCAGTAAGCACTTGCAAAATAAAATGAATTACGCCAGAAGAGCATTTTGGCTCTTTGGACCTAAGACTGATTTAACTGTAGATAATTTTATTAATAAAATAGCCTCTCGCTCTTCCACAACAAAGAAAGAGTATCACGTAAGGCTAGAGGACGGCTCTATGATCACCACCGGCACTTGGTTGAAAGCTAAGTTGAAAGAATTTAACAAAACTCACTCACCGCCTTCAAAAAAGTAGCCCCATATTTCTTTGCCTTTATCTCTCCAACTCCATGAAGCTCTAAGAAGTCATCCATACTTTCTGGCTTTCGCTGGGCCATATCAATAAGGGTCTGATCGTGGAATACTTTATAGGCGGGAACCCTCTTCTTCTTGGCCTCTTTTCGTCTGAGTTCTTTTAAATGACCTAAGAGCCCAGATTCTAGTTTCCTTGGAGATCTTCCTTTCTTCTTTCTCTTTTTAGGCCCAGCACTTGAGGAAGAATTTTTCTTACTGACTTTTTTACTTACTTTCTTAGGCTTACTCTTTCTTCCGACTCGTTTTGGATCTTCCAAGAAATACAAAGGCTCCTTTGAACCCAGAAAGCTTGCCGCTAATTGAGTCATCGTTAAGCGGCCTCCTCGAGACCAATCCGCCTTTAAAAGACCTATGGCCATTAAACTTCTCAGGCCAAACTCAACTCCTCTTTCGGGAGTATTCATACAGAAGCCAAAATCAGGCAGATCAAACCACTTATGCTCCCTAACCTTTGCCGTAACTAATCCCTTCGCAAGGTCGACAATATCGGCCAGGCATAGTCTGGCCCCTGTACTATGATAGAGACCAAGAATTTTCTCACTCCAAAGCCTCCCTTCAAAAGCCCCTATTGGTAATTCCTTACGCTGGCAGTTATCACAATTTCCGCATGGTGCTTGAAAGTCCTCATCAAAACTTTGAAGAATAACTTGCCTTCTACAGTGAAGGCCAAGACCTAGGGCGTACATGCCTTCAAGGGCTTCACTTTCAAAATGAAAACGTGCCGCAGTCTTTCCACGGGTCTTTCTCATCATCTGCTTCAATATAACGGGATCACGAGCGCCAAAGAAGAGCACAGCTTCACTGTCTAGCCCATCCCTTCCGGCCCTTCCCGTTTCTTGATAGTAGTTTTCCACATTCTTTGGAAGATCCATGTGAACGACGTAGCGAACATCTGGCTTATCAATTCCCATCCCAAAGGCGATGGTCGCCACCATAATTTGATTTTCTTCTAAGATAAAACGAGATTGATTCTCATTTCTCTCCTTGGTGCTAAGGCCCGCATGATAGGCCATGGCAGGAAATCCTTTTTCTTGCAAGAAGAGAGTTGTCTCTTCAACTTTTCTTCTACTAAGGCAGTAAATGATTCCACTTACTCCCTCTCTGTCTTCCAAAAACTCCATCAGTTGGGCCGTGCCCTGCCTCTCTCTTTTAAAGGCGCTGTAGTGAATATTTGGCCGATCAAAGCTACCCATAAAAACCCGGGCACTCTCCAACTTTAACTCACGAATAATATCTGCTCGCGTAAACTTATCGGCAGTTGCCGTAAGGGCCATGCGAGGTATATCGGGAAAGTGCTTAGCAAGGCCAGAGAGCTTGCGGTACTCAGGTCTAAAATCATGCCCCCACGCGGAAACACAGTGTGCTTCATCAATGGCAATCAAAGAGAGGCCTGATTTCATTTGGATTTCTTTTAAGAGTTCTAAGGTTCCATTAGCAAAGAGTCTTTCAGGGGCCATGTAAAGAAAGTCAACCACTCCAGCTTGCAGGTCTTCTTCAACCTTTCTTCTTTGCTTTAAACTTAAGCTTGAATTATAGGCATGGGCAATTAATCCCAACTCATTTAGAGTTTGTACCTGATCTTGCATCAATGAGATCAGAGGTGAGATCACAATGCAGAGCCCTTCTCGCAAAAGACCGGGAACTTGAAAGCAAATAGATTTTCCGCCCCCAGTTGGCATGAGAACTAAGGAATCTCCACCATCAGCGGCAGTCGTTACGACCTCTTTTTGAAGACCTCTAAAAGAACTATAACCAAAGACCCTCTTTAATAAGAGGGATGCTTCCCTCGTTGTTTCCTCAAGAGATCTAATGGGCTGATTTGTAAAAAGGTTAGTTTGCAAATTAATAGGCCTTGTCTTTATTTGCCCAATAGTACCATTCGGGTATTCAAGCCTTGAAAACTCAAACAAGGACACTCTATAATTCTATCTTGCCTAGACTTTCTTGTGAATAGCTTTTAAAGCTGAAGTTTTACAGTTAGAATCAGGACTGCGCTGCACTGTGCTTAAGGAGCTTATCTTGAATCCGGTATTATCAACTTTTAAAGAAAGTATCTTTTCTCAAATGACCGCTTTGGCCAAGAAGCATGATGCCATCAATCTCTCTCAGGGCTTCCCCGATTTCGCGGGGCCCAGCTTTATTACTGAGGCGGTAAGAGAATCTCTCAAACTCAACTCATGTAATCAATATGCACCCATGAGTGGACTGCCTATGCTCACTCAACAATTACAAGAGACCTATAAGTCTCAATACGATCTTTCTTATAATAAAGACCAAATAACTGTAA
>CALHBL010000213.1 GCA_937930825.1 uncultured Bacteriovoracaceae bacterium | reverse complement strand
GAATTGCAAAGAGATCTTCTTCCCAAGGAATTAGAAAAGTACTATGAAAGAATCTGCTCCCTTACTTCCTTTTGGCATCGAACAAAACGAATTATTCTTACCGAAGATACTGCGCCTATCCTGATAGACTCTTTTACAAAGGCCGTTGATAAATTACAAAAATCTTATGGCCCTGTTAAGAATTGGCAGTGGGGAAGGGCGCACACTTTAGAGTTTGCTCATCCCTTTGCGAAGGATTCTCAGCTCATGTCCTCAGTCTTTAATTTTGGACCTCATGCCGTGGATGGTGGATTCAATCATATTAATAATCTTCGAAGAAAGGGTTGCAGTGATGAATTTAAAGTTCAGGTGGGGCCTTCAACTCGTAGGCTTATCGATATGAGTAGAGCTCAAAAAAGCTTTGGTGTCCTACCGATGGGCAATAGCTCCCATATTTATGGACCCCATTATAAAGATCAATTCCCTCTTTTTAATCAAGGGAAGTATAGAGATCAGCTTCTTATCCTCTCAGGTAAAGAAATAAATTCTACCTTGGTTTTTAAGAAAGCTAAGTAAGGCCAAAATCTTAATTAGACCCCTTTGGGCATGATTAAAAGGATAGGTCGTTCACAATGAATAGTGACTTCACCAAAGCCTTCATTGCTAAGAGCTAGGCTTGAAAAGGCTTTAAGACCATGATGTTCAAGAGGATACTTAAGATCCCCCATAGCTGATACTCGGGTTTCTCTTAGACTCATTAAAGAAAAGGTGCCATGAATTTCTCTTTGTAAAGCTCCCTGAAAGATGATGGCTTCGACTTGGTTGTGGTGGGAAGAATAGAATAGAGATTGGAAATTTTCTGATCCTGCTAAGATTTCAATAAAATCAAAGAGCTCGCCAAAGATAGCAAGTTGATGGTCAAGTCTTCCCCCTAGAAGTCCATAGAGGTGAAGGGTTTCCAGCTTAGGGTCTCCCCTTTCTCCATCTTCTTTGGACTCTCTACAGAGATTATTTAATTCTTCTAGGGCCGCAGCTAAGTCACTTTGATCTTTCTGCCTTGGGAGGAGAATATCAAACTCATCCTCTGCGCCACAGTAACTATCATTGTCACCAATAGTGAGGAAGGAATCCTCAAGGCCCAGCCTCCTTATAAGGCTCTGGTGAGTGATTCCACCATCTAAGTAAATGAAGGGCATTTTGCGGGGGCATAGAGGTTCTTTGACGGACAGAGGGCCGACAAATGCCACTTCGCTGCACATTGTTGTTAGTCTCTTCTTCGCTTCTTGCTTATTCCGATTTTCTTTCACTGGTACCATCACCTTTTCTGCACTCTGTGTTTAATATTGTAGCAAACCCCTTACTAAAATTGTTGCCGATACTTGGGAGACAAGTTAAATTAATAGGATACCGTTTAAATTTTGGAGTTTGTTGTGAAATTAATCTTAGCTATTTTCTTTGTCTTCTCTTTTTCTCAAGGATTTGCTCAGGATGCAGCGCGAGGTAAGGGACTCTATCAGAAATGTATAGCTTGTCATGGTGAAGACGGAAGAGGCAACGCCGCTGAGGAAGCACCCATGATCGCAGGGCAATTCGATTGGTATATTATCTCTTCTATTGAAGCTTTTAAGCTCGGTGCGGAGAGAAAGAACCCAAAGATGCTTCCCTTTATTAAAGACTTATCAAACGCAGATATTGCCGATTTAGCGGCCTATATCAGTTCAATGAAATAACTCTTATTATTAAGATAGACCCCCTTTAGAGACAGGATGGCCCTAATGAGTCTTAACTTCTTTCACGCAGCAAAACAAAAAGAGATGAAGAAAATCTATGATTATACTATAGATGCTTTTTCAGACTCGCCTGATTTTAATTGGAATCTCGAAGAAATTAAAAAAGAAGTTAAGGAAGGCTGGTCCCTCTTTGGTGTCACCAATGATGAAGAAGAAATAGTTGCAGCACTCTTCTTTCGTTTGGATGAAGGTTCTCTCTTAACTAAGAATACTGGTCTGAAGATCAATCACCAAGGTGCAGGTTACTCCCATCAAATTAAAGAATTCTTTGAGAGTAAAGCAATTGAGCTTAAGGCCATCTCAGTAAAGCACTATTGCCGAATTGATAACTTTAGAATGTATTCCCTCAATGAGAGTCATGGTTATAAGAAAACTAATCATAAAGTTGGTGATGATCAGGTTGTAGAGTGGGAGAAGTTGATCAAAAGGAAGTAGGGGAGTTTCTAATGCCCCTTTAGTCCTTTTAAAGTCGCTGAGTAACGTAAGTGAACTTCTTGAGAGACCTGCTTGCGCTTCTGTTTCTTATCATAGGCCATTAATTTTTGACATTGAATCGTCGGATTTCCTCTGGCAAATAATCTTGTGCCTTCCCGATAAGCAATGCATGTCTTTGAGTAGAGCTGAACATACTCGGGAAAGCTCTGGCTTAAATGCTCAAAGAGAACTCTACTTCTCTTCTCTCCTAAATTTTCAAAGAGAGTCCCCGGTAAGGGATCAATATCTGCTAGCTTGTGAAGAACTTTCTTTCTTTGGCCAAAGTTACTGGCCAGAACTTCAAGTTGGCTCCAGGCCCTATTAAGCAACTTTCCCGGGCTTGGCGCGCTGAGGTAGTAGCGGGTAAGCCACAGGCCCTCTTGAATAGGATCTAATTCTTTACTGGCCTTAAGGGCCACAAAGAGTGACTTGGTTTGAGAAGTTGAGGTCTGATCAAGCCATGTCCTTGCACTGCCTGCAATTTCTTTCCAGCAACGTTTGGTGCTCATCTGGGATAAGTAGAGCACAACTTTATGAGGAGGGTCAGTATAGAGATGAAGCTTTTCAAGGTGGTTGAAAGTTAAGCCGGTAACAAGAGGTTTAGCGCAGTAGAATCTCCCTTCAGGTTTGGTCAGGATACTTTTGAGGAGGGGCCAATTATTATGCTTAGGAAAAAAGCCAGCAAAGTATTCAAGCAGCTTATAGCCTGTTTCTGCCTCTTTCTTGGCGCTCTTCCAAAAGCTGTGCATTTGCTTCTTACAATTAGGAAGCTTTCCCGAGCTAAGGCAGACTTTGAAGTAGCTTAAAGCATAGCGGCTTCTTTTGACCTGATAGAATTCATCGCCTCGTAGTTCAGGCCACTTAGCGAGTTCTTCAATTCTTGAAAACCTGAGTGAATCAAAATTGTCTTGTTTGAAAGAGTCATCGATAAAGGATTGGGCCATGTCAGAGACCATATCAAGCCAGTACTTAGTTCTTTGAGTTGGGAGAATATCATGGGCATGCTTAAAGAATTCTTTGAAGGCATGGGCCTGCTGGAGAACCTCAAGGTCAGAGATTGAGTAACTGCTTTGAGAATTAAGCGGCTTACGATCTTGGGCCAATGGTGCGGGGGTACAGAGTGTTAAGAGGGTGAGGGAAAATGATACCCCAGTAAAAAGCTTTTTAAAAAACATCCTTGTTCTTTTCTTCATGCCTTAATTCTAGGTTTTAAGCATGCTCTAAGTCAAATGAATTGGCCTTAATTCACTTTGAGTATAGATCATTTTACTTCTATATAATTTTATCAACACCCTCATTTTTCTCTTAAATGTTTTCAGGAAAAGCCGAAAGTTTTAAACCTTCACTAAGCGGGGAATCAAAGTTTTTTAAACTCTTGAATAACCGATAAACACTGGGCTAGAGAGTATATGAGTCAAGCAAATAAGTTAAAAGGTCAAAGTGATCAGGTGCGCCG
>CALHBL010000212.1 GCA_937930825.1 uncultured Bacteriovoracaceae bacterium | reverse complement strand
GCCCATGGTAGCAAAGACCAAGCAGTTAGCTGTCAAACTAAAGATATGATAGAGAGGAAGAGGAGTTATAATTGTCTCCTCTCCTTCTTTAAGGTATTTCATTATCCATTCTCTTGCCTGAATTAAGTTCGCGCAAATATTGCCATGAGATAGAATCGCACCTTTAGAGACACCCGTTGTTCCCCCTGTGTACTGAAGAAAGGCGATATCCTCAAGACCTACTTCAGGCCTCTTATAATGATCACCATTTGCATCAAAGAGAACTGTTCTAAAGTCTACATGACCTGGAAGGCTCCAATCAGGAATCATTTTCTTAACTTTCTTAATGACGAAATTAACAATCATACTCTTAGGAAAGCCAAGAAGGTCTCCAATTCCAGTAACTAAAATATTCTTAACAGGAGTGCTCTTAACAATTTCTTGAAGAGTATGACATGAGTTTTCAAAGATAATAATTGTTTCACATTCAGCATCTTTAAGCTGATGCTCTAATTCTCTAGCTGTATAAAGAGGATTTACATTTACTGCAGTTAAGCCAGCTCTTAGAATCCCAAAGAGCGCTATTGGATATTGAAGAATATTAGGCATCATAAGGGCAACTCGATCGCCCTTCTTTAGTTTCAAATCATTCTGTAAATAACTAGCAAATTTTTTGGAAAGTAGGTCCATCTCTCCCCAAGTAAAGCATTTCCCCATGCAGTAGAAAGACTCATGATGCTCAAACTTTCCAAAAGACTCTTCAAGAACTTCAATAAGAGAGCTGTATAACTCAGGGTTAATTTCAGCTGGTATTCCATCTTCATAAGCACTGTGCCAAACACGTTCCATATAGATTCCTTTAAATAAAGTTTGAAAATTTTAATTAATTAACTTTACTGTTGAAGCGGTCTCATCTCAAGGTAAAGACCTAATTAAACTATATGTTTTGATAAATTCAGACAACAAAATGCATCACAGCAAGATAATAAATTGTGAAATCAAAAACTAATATGGTACGAGTGTTTCTCACATTGCTATTGGTTCTTGTGGATGCAAGGCTTTGACGCACATTTTTTAAACTTTATTGGTCTCTAGAATTAGGGACCAATAGATTTTTACCTTCTCCCGTAATATATTATAAATGATGAAGAATAAAAAAGACCATTCGTCCTTTTCTGAAAATCCTTTAAAAGAAGGTGAAGACTTCTATTATAATGAAGAAGGACTCATGGTTCTAACCCGCAAGTACCACCTAAGAAGAGGCCACTGCTGCAAGAGCGATTGCACGCACTGCCCATTTGATCTCCCTCAAAAGCTTGACCCCAATACTCCCCAAGAACTCCAATCAAGCTGGTCTGAAAGTGATAGCGATGATGAAAAGTATAGTATTGATCCCGAATGGGGTATTGATTAATCTTTGTTATTTTAAGCAGCTTTATTTTTACTTACGTCTTTATCTACTAAGCTCAGCGCATCTTTAGGAAGGGATGGCATTTCACTTTGAGAAGGAGCTTTCTTCTTTTTGTAGAGGTCCCCCGACCGTACGCAGGCCACACTTGCACCAAAGAAGAAAGCTGACATTAAATAGTAAATCCAAAGAGTCGCAACAATTAAGGTATAGAAATTTCCATAAGAGGCACTCATCGTATCTTTTGTATAAAGGTGATAGATCCAATAGCAACTCTTACCAATGGCAAAGCAGGCAACAAAACTAAGGGCACCAATAAAACTATCCCGTAACGATATCCCTCGGGGGGTCGACCATTGGTAATAGAGGGTGAAAAAGCCTAGGGATATAAGTGCCGGAAGAATATTATAGCTTAGTATGAAATCTACACCTTGGTTAAACGCCGGTGAACTTGTATAGAGCCAGTTCTTCATTAAGCCTTTGTGGCTTAAGCATAGAAAGCACCCCATAAAGACGGCCAGAGAAAGGCCAGTCCCAAGGGACCTGATATCTTCAATAAAGAAACCACCTTTAGATTCAGATTTAGAAATTGTATTAAGTCCAAAGTACAAGGAAGTAACAACTCCAAGGGAAGCATAGGTTAAGACGAGAAAGTTAATAAAGCTAAAGCCACTTTGGCCACTTAATTGAGTTGTAACAATTTTAGATATTGATTTCAGTATCCAAGGAGCAAGTTGAGGAAAATTATCACTCACAACACCAAGAACAAACTCTTTGGCCTGCATATCAGTCTCAAAGAGAAGCCCTGCTAATGAGATCATCCACAAGAGAATCGGTATAAAACTGAGAATCGAAAAGAAGGTGGCAGAGCCAGCGACTATTTCGCCCTTTCTCTTTTTAAAATGGAAGAAACCGTCAAGCAGACGATTGACTGCAAGCTTGATAAAAACAAAGCTCTTATCTTCCGCTAGTGCTCCCCACTTATTAATATCCACTTTTTCTTTCATAGCAGCTTATCGTCAGAGCAAGCCATTACTTGAGCAAAAAAATCAATTAACTATAATCTTTCTATCCAGCTTAAGTGCTCCTTCTCAGCTCGGCGAAGACTCTTGATCTGAGACTCCCTCTTTTGGGCACTAGAGCGATTATCAGCAGCTTCAACATAGATTAAGGCCTTTGGCTTATTTGCTCGGGTGTACTTGGCCCCCTTTAAACCACTGACATGCTCATAGTAGCGTCTATTAAGATCTGTTGTGACCCCAGTATAGATTGTTCCCCTCTCAGTCAAAAACATATAGGTCACATAGGAGGATGTCTGCATCATGAGATAGAAGGGCCACTTAGCAATGGCCTCACCATTAATAAGTAATTCAACAAAATGAAGACCTTCATGATAAGTGCGAGTATTAATCTCTTTAAAGTGATGCTTCTTTAGAGATGAATACGGCCCTTCTTTAATTTCTTTTTCAGTTATTTTAAATACTTTTCTCGTATGAGAACCATTCTTCTTCAAAAAATAAAGAGCGTACTCAAGGCGTACACTACACTCTTTCTTTAAAGTGAAACTGAACTCAAACTCCAAGCTTTCTTTAAAGAGAA
>CALHBL010000211.1 GCA_937930825.1 uncultured Bacteriovoracaceae bacterium | reverse complement strand
CTGATATTCTTTATTTGCTCTTTCTTTATTTTCATTAGCAATGATAAAAGACTTCGCCAAAATCCAATAAATCATATCAGCATAATTCTCGCCTTTAAAGTTATCCGCATAATCAAAGAAAGCAGTAGACTCTTTAGTCTTTAAAATCTCTTCTCTAATTTTCTTTTCATCTGATACGCCTTTTTTAATCATTTCCAATCGAAGAGGTCCTGCTGTAGCTTGAGCTAAGTAAAATAACTCCATCAGCTCGTTATAGGGTTTAATCTTGCTACTAAGCTGTGAATCTACTAACTTTTTAAATTTTTCAGGATTATCATGATAACCATTGAGTTCGGTTGTTAGAGAATTCAAGCTATCAGATACTGCGGCACACCTTTTTTTAAAGTAGTTCGCAACAGTTTGTGAATTGGCCTTCTTATCGAATAAGTATCTTTGGGCCCCAACCATTTTTCGAGATTCTTTAATTGCTCTTTGATGGGAAATAACAAGAACGGCAATAGCAATTACCGCGGCAATTGCTCCGGCCCATGCAAGAGAGGCCATGAGAGCACCAGATGAAGAGATTGCTGCTGTTGAAAAAGCAACAGAGCTACCGGTGGTTGTTACAATCCACGCTCCCGTAGCAATTTTAGCACCCAAAATAAATGAGCCTAAGGAACCAACCGTCATCAATGCATACTCTAAGCCCTCTTCACCTTCCGATGCTGCCCCTGGTAGATCTGAAGGCATAGTAGGCACGCCGCCCTCTCCTGGGTAACGAAGGGGAATGTTAACGGCCAGTGAAAAATCTACTTTCGGTAATTTAAAGTCTAACTTTCTGCCATTTTCTATCCCCTGAGAAAGTCCATCTCGGCACATATTATTAAAGTTATTGATAAAGTCACTTATGAAGTTTTTAATTCTAGCGTCAGTATCATTAATAGTACTTTGCAAGGATTCCGCATTCGAGTAACCAGCGATAATATCATTCATGGCCTTATTTAATTTCATATTAAGACCATAAACATCCTCATAGGTATTATTGGCCCTAAGGTCCTCAAGAGAGTGATAAGTTCTTAAGTGCCGTATTTTCTTTTCAAAACCCTTATTGTGCTCAAGAAGAACATCAATAACACTTCTTGACTTCAGCTCATTAAAGTTTTCGAAAACATTTTGAAAAGACTCTTGAAAGATTTGATTAAATTGCTGATCTGCCAATGATTTGGCCATTAAATCATAGGCCTTTACAACTTTTTCAGCTTCAGTTTGATACTCATTGGCATAGGAAATATGGGGTAATGTTAGGCAAATAATACTTACTAGTATCTTATCTATTCTTCTTCTAAACGCATACATTGCATAATCTCCTCTAGAGCAATACCACTAACTGAAAGCTCATCTTCATCTTCAACTGATCTTACATAACCACTCAAGAACCCATTGGAACCATTTACAAGTGAATCTCTACTTTGGGGATAGAAAATATTTGCGATCATGCCAATATTGGCAAATACTGAATGTTCATAATCAAGAGCATCAGTAGAGTCTGGAAAGAGTACACTCAACTGATCTACAGCTTGATAGTAGTTTGCTTCATGAAACTCTAAATCATTGATCATTTCTTCCATTATCTCAAGATCACTCTCAGTCCCCCTTCCTTGGACGAGTTCATCAAAGTAATAAACTATGTAATTATTAGTGTTATTGATCTGCTCACGGAACCTCTTATTATAGAGGTAGAAATTATTCCAGTACTTACTATACTTAATAAGCGGAAAGCTACTCAATCTTCCATAAGTAACTTTTCTAAGAAGTGGATCTTTTAAAAGCTTCGTGAATCCATCCCTTAATTCATTCACCGCGAAGAGGGTACTCGGCGCTAAAGTATGCGTGTTTTCTTTAATTTTGTTAATATTGAAATCATTTAAAATTTTTAAAAAAGAAGTGTATGTATTAGAAATATAATCAGCTTGCTGATTATTAGATTCAGTTCTTCTCTCTAAGGAGGCTTTAATTTTATTTAGAATACTACCAATATACTTATAATTATAGACTTCTGTGACCTCTCTACTTTCTCTATTATAAGCTTTTCGCTTGAGGCATAGGGGAGCAAGATTAGAAACCACATTATGTGAAAACCTGAAGCTAAACATATCAGAAACAACATCGAGTGCTTTTGATGTTCCCTGCCCTCTTGAAGGAAGATGAGCGCCAAGCCCTTTAATCTTCTGCTTAAACTCATGAACAATGAGAATCATCTCTTCAATATTAGCAAGATCACCATCATAGATAATTTCTGTTATTGATTTCTTCTTAGTTAAGCATGAGAGATAATTCAGGCCACTATGAAAGTCTGGAACTGAAGTAACGGCACCAGACTCAAGATTTTGATATATTCTCTGTAACTCTTCTTCTAATTCTGCATTTTTAAAGTTTAATCCATCAGCTCCCTCAATTTCGTCACACCTATTATGCCCTAAGAATGTAACTTCAATATTTCCAACATACTCGCTATTTACAAGAGAGTTATCATTGAAACTAAAATCTAGCTTTATATTTTCGCCTGGTCTTACAAAGAAGTATACATAACCATCTGCGCCTTGAATTATGTTATTTTGCTTATCAGGCCCTTCATTTCCCGGTGCATTGCCCAGCTCATAGACGCCTTTAAATTTAAAACTAGAACTTACATGACTGTATATATTACTTTTAAAGCGGACAACCCAGACATCTCTAGGGACATCTAATGTTAGGCTCGATTCAACAAGGACTTCAGAACTATTTAACTTATAAGTATGAACTGAGGTATTGCAATCATCAGAGTTATCGACCCTATCAGAGAGCTTCAACGTTTTCTTAATGTTAATATTGAATATATACTCTTCTTCGTCAAAGTTAGTCTCCCATAGAAGATCCTTGGCGCGGTAGCTTACGCCATGACCACCGACGTATATATTATCCCTAAGACTTCCAGCTACTCCACTGCGGCTTCTTTCACTATCAACTGTTCCTTCAGAGCTGGTGCTCTTCTTACCCCAACAAAAATTCATATCGATAAAGTCAGCTTTTGTATGATGCTTCTCCTCAAAGAAGTACCCAACATCACTTGTGCTCGTTACCGAGGTTCTGACATCAGCACTAAAGGAAATTGCGCTACAACTAATGAAAAGAATAAATACTATCAACTTCATGAATAATCCTCAGATAACGATTTTAATTTTAGTGCACACTTAATAGTACTCATAGCATTCACCGACTTCAGCAGCAGTAAGCGCAGCTTTCCTTAAATAATCACCTACATCTGTACTATTGTAAAAGGCATCACGATTTCTATCATTGTAATCAAATGTGTACTTCCGATTTCTCTGTCTTATACTCTTTATACAGTAGGCTTCACCTTCATAACCGTATTCATAAAGACCATTTTGTAATCTAAGAAAAAAGAGAATATTGTACATATAGTTCGTCTTCATAAAAACTTCACTATATGGTCTGAGAAATTTCTTCTTCTTTTGTAAGCAGGAGCTCTCTTTTAGGAGTTCTTCCACTGTATCAACACTAAGAGCTTTATAAGCTGTATGAGATCGGTACTTATCAATAAGAGATTCGATGGCATCATCACTCTTTCCTTCTTGGTCTGAAGTACAGTATGTAGACGGCAGAGTTTTGTAATACTCGACTGTAAAACTAAAGGGGCTGAGTTCTTTGTGCCGACGACTATCTTGAAAATGAAAACTAAATTCTAGCCAAGGGGGGGGGGTCTTTGTCCTAACCTGAGTGTTTATATCTATATAAAAGTATGCCGTTAAAGTATCCTGCTCATAATGATGATAAAAGGCATTCCTAAGTTCAGCCTTAAAATTTGGTAAGTCTTCTTTATTGATTGTCACTTTGTACGCAAAGATGCTCTCTGGAATTTTTCTTTCTAAGAGGAAATGAGCTCTTTGAGTATCGATACCAGATGGAATGAAATTCAAATCGTATGAGGAGTCCTCATTAGAAGCTACTGTGTCCTTAGATGCCTCTTCTACAAATGAGAATTTCTCTTTAAGAAAATCTTCTTCGCTATCCTTACTCCCTTGCTCTATCATCTGATAGAGCATTTTCTTGGGATAATATCCTCT
>CALHBL010000210.1 GCA_937930825.1 uncultured Bacteriovoracaceae bacterium | reverse complement strand
AGCTAGGAGAGAAGAGCTTCACTTGTGTGAAGAAGATAGGAGCTACCTGCAGGCCTATGTTGATGGGCTTAATTTAGAGCGGCGGCAAAATATCCCTGTTGAATTTAAGATTCTCAAAATCCCCTTTATTGAATGGACTCTTGCAGACTCACTGAGTTTAATGAAGCTTATGGGCTTCCTAGGTCTGGCCCAAACTCAGCTCAATGCAGAGAAGTTTGTGGCCCAGTCTCTGGCCAAAGGTGTTGATTACAAAGTTCTTCGCTCCCTCTTTCATCCCAATTTACCTGAAAAGTCTCCTACTGACCTTGCTCTGTTTCCGCAAATTAACTTCGACGAAACGATCATTCCAGAGAACTACTTCTTTCAATCTCTTCCAACCTTAAAGAATTCGAACAACTGGGTCACAAACTCAAAGAAGAATTCCTCTGGTAAGACAATGATGGCCTTTGATCCCCACCTTGAAGTTAACCGCTTGCCGGCCCTGTGGTTTGAAGCTGTTTGCTACAGTGGAACTGACTACTCTATGGGAATAACTCTGCCAGGAGTGCCAGGTTTTATCATGGGAAGAAATGCTAAACTATGCTTCTCCTTCACTTATGGCTTTATGGACACTTTTGACTACTTTATAGAAAATATTAAAGATGGTCTGGTCTCCCAAGAGCAGACCACTGCAGGATTAAATCACAGAAAAGTTATTAAGAAGAAGAAGAGTGGTGAAGAGATTATTTATCATATGTTCTCTACAGATCGCGGCCCCCTTGAGGTAGCACCTGATAGGATTAGCTCCCAAGGTAAAATTAAAGATGGACTCTACCTCTCTAGGTCCTGGAGTGCTGAGTATAATGGAAGTGCCCAGGCCATAGGGGTTCTAAGAAAGCTCCACCTATGCCAAAGTACAGATGAAGCCTGTGAGCTTTCAAAGCGTCTCTTCATTTCCGCCAATTGGTTATTCTGTGATTCCGAAGATAATATCGCCTATCAACAATCGGGATATCTTCCCAAAAGGAGTCAATTCTCAGATGGAATTATTCCCCTAGATGCCTCCAAAGAGAGAAACCACTGGCAGAGTTACAAAGATTTGGATGCGCTTATTCGTATTGTGAACCCCCCTGAAGGGTACTTATGTACTGCCAATAATCAAATTGCTGGAAGTATTGAAAATAAGAGTATCAAGCTGCCTATGGGATCCTATAGGGCCGATCAAATTAAGGCCTTTTTGGAAGCAGATGATAATCATGACCACATAAAAGCAAAGTCTATGCAAAGCGACCTCTTCAGCAGGCAGGCCGAATCCTATTTAAAAGTAATTGAGAATGATATTCCGGATACCCCAAGTGGACGACTTCTTAAACAGTGGGATTATAATTATAATGAAGATTCCATTGCGGCCTCGCTCTTTGAAACCTTCTTATCCCTTTGTTACTCAAAGCTCATCTCACCAATTATCGGCCAAAAGGCCTGGATCGAGCTGTCTCAAAATACCCACTTCCTAGCAGATTACTATGGACTCTTGGATAGAATATTACTCAATCCTCAAGAGACCGATGCAATATGCTTCTACAGTAGAGAAGCTGCTCCAGTAAAGGAGATGGCAAAACAGTACTTAAGAGAATCTCTCTTTGAAACTCTTAGCTCACACCCTGTTGCAACACTAAAACCATGGAAGCAAAAGCAGCGCTTTACATTTAAGCATATACTCCTTGGTGATAAAGTACCGAAGTGGCTTCCCCTTATTAATGCTGGACCTTTTCACTTATCTGGTTCAAGAGCAACAATAAATCAAGGAAATCTCTATACCCACATGGGTAGAGTTGCTACATTTGCTCCTAGCTACCGTTTTGTCAGCGCCATTAGTGATCACTTTGCTTTCACTATTTTACCAGGAGGCCCTTCTGATCGTTTCTGGAAGGAGAGTTATAAGAGTGAGATTAAGCTATGGAAGAATTTTCAATATAAGACTTTAAATTCCTATATTGAAGAAGATTAAAATTATAGTAAACTAGTTCCATGAAAAATAACTTTATACTCACTGCACTCCTTACCACTTCACTTTCACTTGGCGTTCAAAGTGCCGACATCGATAAAGGTAAAGATAAAGGTAAAAGCGACTTCAGCTACGACCCTGTCTCTAAATCAGTTGTGTCTAAGTATCTCGGTAAAGTCTTTCTTATTAAAGGTCAAGCAACGGCCTATTCTAGCAAGGGGGGGAAGTCGCAGATTAAAGATCAGTCAAAAGTTTTTCCTGGTGACAAAATAACGACTGCACCTAAGTCCATGGTTAAGATCGAAATGATCGATTCAACAGTGATCACTATTGCTCCTCGTTCAGAGTTCGAATTTGCAAAATGGGACTATCGAAAGAAATCAGATCGAAATGGAACCTTTAAGCTTCTTAAGGGTAGAATACGCTCCCATATCAAAGTAAAGAATGCCGGTAAGAGCTCCCTTGATTATAAAGTTCGCCATGTTTCTATGGGTATCAGAGGAACTAGAGTTCTAGCAAATGCCTATACCAGAAGTGACAAGGTAAAGGTCTCCCATGTCGTTGTCTTATCTGGCAAGACAGAGGTCTACGATAGTGTCGCAGATAGGAAATTAAAACTTGAAGAAGGTCAAGAGTATATAAGTTTCTTAAGACCTGATGGCTCCCTACTTAGACAAACTCAATCTAAACTCTCTCCTGCACGGATTAAAGAACTTAAGGCAGGGGACAAGAATGAGCGCAAGTACTTCAGGCCCTTTGTAAATTATATCAGCGCCAAGAATTCTTCAAAGGTAGCTTCCGAAGCAGAAGCCTCCTCTTCACAACCCCCCAAGAGGAACTCTTCTAGAAATAAAAGAAATAGCAAGAAGAAGAGTTGGAAGAAAACCCTTAATCAACTTAATCAGCGTC
>CALHBL010000209.1 GCA_937930825.1 uncultured Bacteriovoracaceae bacterium | reverse complement strand
GAAGTCAATAGCGCTAGAATACAAATAAATTTAAACATAATTATCCTTAAAGAGATTTCATACCTTGTTCGCTAATAATACCATAATAATTTATCCAGCCCATATGAGGGACAGGGTTTGCTCGCACTCTAATTCCTACGCCGTTGAGTCCTCGGGACATGACCTCTCCTTCTGAGAAGAAAGAATGACCCTCCAGGGCAGAGACTACTTCTATTTTGCCTTTTAACTTCTCCTCACCCTTTTCCATGCGGCAAAAGAAACCATTCTCTCCCCAATTAGTGAGGTAGCCCTTATGTCTCTTTCCATCCTTCTTAAGTTCAATAGGAAAATTGCAGTCGAGATAATCAGTCAGGATATTCTTTGAGTAACGTGGGTTATAGAAAGGTTCAGCAAGTTCAATTTTTAAGAATAAAAAGAAATTATAGGAGAATAGAATATAGAAGAAGTTTTCAATCAAGATTAATTTATCAAAATCGACAAAGAATAATTTAATTGAGTTAAAGGCAATGGCAGAGCAGTAGAACAGGAATAAGTAAGGAGAAGCCTTCTTCAAAGAAAATATGGAAACCATGCTTATGATAGCAAGTGCCAAAAGGACTTTATTACTTTCAAGAAACTTCAAGAATACTTTAAGGTCAAGGGCGGAAACTCCCCCCTCAAGAGATTCAATCACTGAAAGAAAAAAAAGTGATAGAATACAATAAATAACTGAGTTTCTAATAACTGCCGGCCGTTTTAAATAGGTCAATACTTCCTCCTAACAGGAGTTTACTGAAATTATGGAACCAAAGCTAGAAATAAACACAAGATGTATTAACTGTGACCTCTGCCGAGTTGCCTGCCCTGAGGATAGCATCCTTATTACTGATCAGCAGTATGTTATTGAGACTTGGTCCTGTACCATTTGTGGACTTTGCATAGAGTTATGTCCATCAGAAGCAATTCAAATTGTATCAGATTCTCTTATAAAAGATTAAACTCAGCACCCTCTTCTCTTATAGATATAGATAGTGATGAAGCTGACTTGCCATGATCTTTTTTAAAGAGGCCAGATAAGCTCTTATACGAGTCGCCATCTATCGCTGAATTATAAACAAGCTCGTTTTCTATAAGGAAGTCCCAAAATAAACCAGACTTAGTTGATAGAATTTTTTCTATATTAGAGAGGTAGAGCTCCAAAGTTCCAAAGTCCCAATACTCAAAGGGATCTAGAGGAGTAAAAGTTTTCACCTTTCCAATCTTAGTATTAACAACTGTTTCAAAAAATGAGCTCTTGTCAGCGACATAAGGAAACCCGTTAAGGTCTACTAATGACACTCCTGTATAGGTAAAATACTCTTCACCGTTAGTAGGCGGCGGACTTACTTTTAGAAATTCGCCCTTATCAGTGATATGGACTTCATTATAATGAGAAGTACACGGCATTAAGACTAAGTTTGTATTCGTTCTTGCTTGATCAAAGAATCGGGCCCAGTCCCTTTTACTTAGTAAGAGAAATACATCTGGATTAGCTATAAAAGCTTGTGAAACCTCTGGGTGGAGTTTTTTTAAATTATGTAAATTACCACCGTTACCTAGGAGCTCTTCTTCAAATAAGAGATTAAGCCCAAGATCATTGGTCTTATTCACTTTGTTAATTTTTGCAGATTGGTGATGGGTATTAGCAAAGAGTTGCTCAAAGCCCAGTGATTTTACAAAGGCTACTTGAACTTCAAGCATCGACTTTTCAAAGATTGGCCATAGCGGCTTTGGTATTACTCTTCCAACTGGACCCATTCTTGATCCAAGGCCAGCACAGGGAATAAAGCAATTTTTAATGGTCATAATACACTTCTGAAAGAACCATGCGTAAGTCATTATACTGTTTGTAGCGAAATAGTATATCCCGTAACTTTTCAAAAGCGTAACCGATATACTTTAAATAGCGTACATCACCTCTTAGTCGGTAGATATAAGCAAAGCTCCCTAATGCTTTATAAGTACGCTGAATTGCCATTTTATCATAGAGAACTGAAAATTCTTCGAAAGAATTTTGAATAAATTTCTTTTCTAAGAACTCATCCCAATACATTCTCTTAAGCGTATGTTTATTCTGTCTTGAAATTTTATAATAGCAATCCTCTAATAGTGAGACGAGGTCATATTGAGGAATGCCCATTCTCATATCTTGAAAATCGATTACGCTAAGCTCTTCCCCTCTAATCATAATATTCCGCGAGTGAAAATCTCGATGAGTAAGAACTCTCTTCTGCTCACCAATCTCGGAGCATATCAATCCAAAGGTATTATTCAAGCAGCTTTGCTGGGAAGAGGTCAAGGTTTTATCAAAAAGTCCTTCAATTAAGTTTTTTTGAGTAAAAGCAACTTCCGATAGCAATTTATCTTTATCAAATGCTTCTTTACTAAAATCTTCTTTTGAATATTTTTCAGTTTGTATACTATGAATTTTGATGAGCTCAAGGATAGTCTTCTCATAGAAGTGCAACTCTTCTTTTTGATTCTTTAGGGTAGATAGCTTTTTTAGAAGTGTTTGATCTCCGAGATCTTCTTCAAGTATATAGCCCTTGTTAAGCTGCATATCATAGACTTTTGGAACACGAACCCCTTCTTTGTTAAGAATTCTTTGGGTCTGGGTAAAAGGAATATCCTTTAAATCTTTTCCAACACTACTTTGATCTAAGCAGACCACATAACTTTCTTTAGCATTTACTTCACTAACTATTCTATAATAACTTCTACTAGAAGCATCTCCCGTTAGCTTTTCGACAGTAAACGAGTCAATATCCTTCACTTTACCGTTTCGCAAAGAGTTTAGAAAAAGAGAATCAACTAATAACTTCTCTGTATTTAAATTTTTCTCTTTTCCCATTAAACACTATCCTTTAATTTATAAAATTCTTTAGAAGAATTTATCTTCCCTAGCTCTTGAGTGGAAACTCCAAGACCCGTCAAAAAGCTCTTAAATAAAAACTCTTCCTGAGATACCCCTCTGGGGTCTCGAATCTGCCAACTAAAATCAAGTGTATTCTTATTCAATGTTTGTATCCAAATTAACAATGCCGAGGCATCATACTTAGATCTTTGCAAAGCAAAATAAGTCCACTTATATATTTCTATTCTGGTTTTATAGTCTAATCTGGTCAAAGAAAGTATTTGTGGAATATCTATTGTTCCCACTGGAATAACTTTATTCTTCCTATACATATTTCTGCCTGACTTAATCAATTCAAAACATAAGGCACTAACGAGCAATGATTCATTCCGAAAATACTTTGTGATCAAGCCTTTCGAAATAAAAACCTTGTAACCAGGTAGAGAGAAGATAAAGGGTACCTTATCTTTTATTATATAGAATGTTGGCTTTACCTTTGAATGAAGAAGAAGTTCATTATTAAAAACAATTCTAGAAAATATGGTGTTAAGGTAGTCATTATTTTTCTTACTTAGTTTTAAGCGCTTAACACTTCCGCTAGCAAAAAGGCTCTTATCGAGACTACTTAAATGAGAGGCATAATCACTTGGTTTATAAGAGGGAATCTCTTCATTCTCAATAACGGGTAGAACTGCATTAGAAGACAAGAGTGAACATGAACAATTTATCATGACCATCAAAAACAAAAAAAGCACCCGGAAGATCGGGCGCTTGATATAAACACAGAAGTTATTCATTTTTTATACTACTCTGAAGCGATATCTCTCTCTGGGATATAGTAGAGCGTAAAGCCTGCAAAAATCAAATTTGGGTCTTTAATAAGTGGACGATTGTTATTATAGATAAGTTCCCACTTACTGGCTGTACCGTACTTGTCTGTTGAAATTGTAACTAGTGTATCACCATTTTTAATTAAATAAGGGAGTCCTTCAGGATTCCAAATAAATTCTTCAGCTGCTCTTTTATAACGCAGTACTGTACCTTCTTCGACATCACCACCACTGACACCGTTAAGAGCACCAAGCTCTTGCCATTTTCTATAATCACCATAAATCTTAAAAGCGGCCATCATTAAGGTCTCGCCTCTACTTATTGTATAAGTCATTTCTTCGTCTGTTAATTTTATAGAGCTTGACGCCATAGACTCATCCATTATTATTTCGTCTGACATACTTTCATCATCACTTATAATAAGGTCATCACCTTCTGCATCAACAATGAAGTCTGCATCGCTTTCGCTTGATAGCTCTGTAGCATCTGCTTGAGCACCTTTCTTAGAATTTCTTGAACAAGAAACTATACTCAATAGTCCCACTAATAATAAATATTGAAATAACTTCATCCTAACTCCCTTCCGTGTGTTTTTTATTTGTTATGTGAGCTATTCGGCTATTTTACGCTATGCCTTAACCAAAACTACCGAAATCATTGAGATAAATACCGTTATCAAATAAAAACAACAACTTATAGCCATCAAACAATAAGAAAGAAGCATTTTTTTCGCATAGAAGCTAATAAAATCCATAGCTTTTATCGGGCCAGAAAAAATTGGCCATCTGGACATTAGTGCCAAGCAACAGATACTATTAGTCATGAATTGGACCAAGATCTTTCTATTTTCTTTATTCACTTTAGTCGGTAAGCCTTATTTTGCTCAAACGATAGTTGATGATATTGACTCTGAGCAAAGTAGCTTTAGTCAGCAAGCACCAGAACTATCCACTGAAAAACTTGAAAAAATCTCCGCAAGTGGCCGCGTTCTCATCCTCACAAATAACTCTGGAAGTTATGGAAAAGGTGACTTTATCTCCATTGTTTTAGATAACCAGCTCGTCAATCGTGCCATTGTTGGAAAAACTTCAAATGGCTCTGGTGGTATCAAAATTATTAAAGTTTATTCTCAAGAGTTAAATAAGATTCTAAAGCCAGGAATGGAAGTTCAGATTATTAGAGGTGATGATAGTTACTTCAATATTAAAAAAGAAAAAATGGCTGATAATAAGGATAAAGGACTCATTGACGATGAAGATAACCTTTTCGACGAAACGACACTTCTTGAAGATGACTTAAGCCTTGATGACAATAAAGGCAGAGAGATTAAGACTGATAATATAGTATCCCTTTACTTAGCTCAGGTAGAAACCCAAGATGCAAGCGGGAACTCTGGACGAAGCAGTCATATTAGTGGCTCTTACTCCTACCAAGTAGAAGACAATTTCTGGGCCGAAATAGGCTATGGTCAAGGCTTAGAAAAAGAGTACCCTGGGGAAGGGCTGGATACGACTGTAACAAATATAGTATTAAAGCTTAAGTATACTGTTTCTGCTCCCTTCTATTCTTTTATTCAGCCCTATGTTGGTTATCAAATAATCAATGCGGATAGCCCTGGAGCCGGAAGTGATGGTGACGGTATAACCGATGAACAAAAGGACCTTGAACTTGAGCTCGTTGAAGACCTCAATCAAAGGAAGGTTGTTTTTGGTGTAACTCTACTTAAGAGACTTGTACCGGGCTGGTTTGCCAGGGCAGACATTGGAAATGATTCTCTCAATATTGGATTTGCTCTTGAATTTTAATAAATTTCTTCTCTTAATAATATCTCTCTTTCTCGTTGGCTGTGGTGTTAAGTCTGACCCTAGACCTCCCAGCTCGACTATTCTTCCAAGTATACAAGAGCGCTTCTTAGCCCCATCAAAAACAAAGGAAGAAACGCGCCTCAGTGATGATCCCAAAGCCAAGAAAAAACCAGCTAAGAATAAGAAATGAGCCTTATTATTAGCACCGGCACCAATCTTGGGGAGCGCGAAAAAAGTCTAGAAAGAGCTAAGAAAGAACTCTCTACTTACTTTGATCTCATGGAATACAGCAGAGTTTATAGCTCTAGCGCTGTTGACTACTTTGATCAACCAGACTTTCTTAATCAAGTACTTGCCTTTAAACTGCCCTCAACAAGTCCTACACAGACAATTAGAAAAGTACTCGAAATTGAAACTGAACTAGGAAGAATAAGAAATATCCCCAAAGGACCACGTATTATCGATATTGATATTCTCTTCTGGGGCAAAGAACGAATAGAGGAGCCAGAGCTGCAAGTTCCACACCCAAGACTCTTCGAAAGAAGCTTCATTGTACTCCCCCTCAAAGAATTAGAAATATTTAATGAGCTAAATAAAGATTTTGATTTTCCTAATACTTTCTCGAATGAAGCAATTCCCTATCTTGCAGAGTAAAGTAATCAATTAAATTTACCCTAGTTAACTGACACCATTATGTTAGTACAAACGCAACTTGAGTTACTCTCAAGGAGCAGTATAATCATTAAACTCACAGCACTTAAACCTTGGACTTTAAATGACTATTAACTTCGAGCTTAATACAGAACAAAGAGAAATTCATGAACTGGCGATGAAGTTTGCCAAACAAGACATGATTCCAAACGCTGCTGAGTATGATTTAAAAGGCGAAATGCCTATGCAAATACTAGAAAAAGCTTGGAGCTTGGGCTTGGTCAATACTTGTATTCCAGTGGAGTTTGGGGGAACTGGTTTTTC
>CALHBL010000208.1 GCA_937930825.1 uncultured Bacteriovoracaceae bacterium | reverse complement strand
ACAAGCCTCTTTGGTATGGGAAAATTGAGTGGCGGAACTTATTCTTCTCATGACTTCGATAATAATGGCCTTATAGACTATGAGCTTTCTCGGGCAAAAGATCTTCAATCTTCCCATAAGCGTTTGATGAGCCACTTATCTGAAGATGGCATTACCTATACTATCGAAGAAGTGACGCCGGCCAGTTCCGGGACCCACAATGATTGCCTCTATAAAGGATCTCCAAGACAGTATCAACGCTTTGTTCGCGGAGACTCCACCCCACTTGTTGTCACTTTCAACACCCCCTATGGATCAATGGACCGCATCTCAACAATGGTTGTCTGCAACCCTGATGGCACTATCGTCGAAGGGGGAAGAATAGATTTTAAGGCCTACAAGTTGGAGATCGGCACAAATGCTCTCTTTGCAGATATTAATAATGACGGAAGACCTGATCTTATTTCAATTGCTCAGCAATCATACTCAGTCTTTTTAAATACTTCTACCGAAGATAAAATTCAATTTAATACTAAACCAGCTAAGTATAATTACACCGATATTGGATATAAGCTTATATCGATCTGGTTTAGTGACATGAACGGTGATGGTATCGGGGATATGGTTCTGCGCTATAAGAATCACGATTCCTTAGATATACTCTATGGGAAAGGGGCCGTTGGAAATGAAAAGGATAGCTACTTTATAAGTAAACTAACCAAAATAAAGTTCTGGTATCTCTTCGCTTCTAAGTACCACAATACGGATCTAACAGATAAGAATAAAGTCATTCTCACCGATATTGATAAAGACTCCATGACGGATATTATTCTCTTTACTGGAGCGAATGCCTCAGTTTATCTCAATGATGGTTTTAATTTCACAAAGATGGAAATTAAGAAGCTGACCGGTAATTACCTAACAGACCTCAACTCCATTCTTGTTCTTGACACATTTGCAACTGGAAATACCACCCTCACAAAGCATACGACAAAAGGTATCTCATCCATTGCTATTGAGTCACCTGAAGTGGGCCTTCTTGCCTCAATAGATGATGGTAAGGGCAATAGGCACACCTTTCATTATAAGAAATCCTCTGCCACACCGGGAATTATGAATCGCAAGAGTATATTAAGTTCTCTTGAGAGTAAGTCCATGGGCCAAGAATTAACCAAGAACACGATGAACTATGAAGATGCCGTTAAAAATACAGTCACCGGGCAATTTCTAGGCTTTAAGAAAGTTCAGACTAGCACGCCCGTTAAAAAGACTGAAACCCAGTACTTCTACTCTCATAATAATGACTACCTTTCACAGCAAATGACTTCTGATGGTAAGAGTGATTTTTATCAATTTCTAAGAAATGAATACTATGAAAGTCAAAAATTCAAAGGACTCGATATCATCAACCTTAAATCCACAACCCAAGGTTATGGGGAAGAAGATAGAGAAGTGAGCAGTAGTGTGGAATACTTAAGCTACAATGACCGTAACTGCTCCCAAGAGACAAAAGAATCTTCTTACAAGGAATCAAGAGGCATCCTCTTTCGAAGCTTTAAGTATCATGACACTTCCTCATTTGGAATTGGACTGACCTGTCTCCCTGATGAAATCAACCTCAAAGGCGAAGAGAATCCCTTTGATGAAAATTTTGACTATCAGCTAAGAATTAAGAGAGATGAAAGATTTCGTCCCATCAAGATTGCAATGAATGGAATTACCATTCAAGATATTGACTATAATGACTGGGGTGGCGTCTCTAAACTCTATGAAGCCCAAAAAGGCGCAACCCAGTTCCTCTATAACAAGTATAGAGTATCAAAAGTCATCTCCCCTGACAGCACGAGTATTGAGGCCTTAGCTTTTAATGATGATAATGATCGGCCCACCGAAATTCTCTCAGTAAAGGGAGAACTTCTTCACCAGCAGTCCTTTCGCTACGATCCCCTTCACCGCTTAGAAAAGAGCTGGGATAATTTGGGCATTCTCACAGAGCAAAATCCCTTGGAGCAGTATAGCTATCACTTTGCCACTAATAAGAAATTTGCCGTTATAGAACAAGAGAAATCATTTGAAACCTCGGCCGGTGAACTCTCCTCTCTTATGAGCTATGATTTGATGACCGGTCAAGGGGAGCAAGTAGGCTCCGCCATTGATCTGAGTCATTCGTGGCTTATAAATAATAAGAAGATGAGTAATCCCAATAAGAATTCTCAAACTCAATACCCATTAGAGACCATGGCCAAAGATGATTTAAATCCTCTTAAGGCCCAAGAAGAGGATCTGAATTTTGACAACCCATTCCTCTCCTACGCTGAGAAGAACTTTCTAGATCAAACAACATTTTCTAAAACCTTCTTCCAAGAAGGTATCTTTCAAACAATTAAGACGCTGCCAAAGCTCACCTCTTCCTTTTTTACGAATACTGTCTCGCTGCAGTCACTGGAAAATGATCGCTTTAGCACCTCTAAGAGTTTAAGCGAAAATGCAAAAGAGCTCTCTTTTACAAATCAGCTCGATGACAAATTCACCTATCAATATGACATCCTTAATCGCCTCGTTGCGATCTCTTCTCCTGAAGGAATTAAAACAAGAATCAGCTATGATCCCGTCTTTGGAAGTGTCAGTGTGATTCAAAGAGATGACTTGGGCACCTTAAAATATACTTATGATAAAGTAACAGGGCTCATCGCACTAAAAGAGCTCTTTGATTCTAAAGATAAGCTGCTCACCAGTGAGGAGTTTGCCTACAATGATGCTAGAAAGGTCATTCAAAGAACTTTATTTGACGAGGTCAATAAACAAGAAGTCACTTATGACTACGCCTATCACCCCAAATCAAAACTACTCTCTTCTGTCACCTTTTCTGGCATTACCAAGAGCTTTGAATACCGCGCCGATGGTAAAGTCATCAAGAAGCAAACCTCCTATCCAAATTGGAAGACCTATACTGAAGTTCTCGCCTACTTCTCTCAAGGAAGTCTAAAGTCTGTCCAAACCTATGCCAGCATAGGTGGGAAGAAGATTAAAGAAAGCCAAAACCTCTTTGAGTATAGCTATGATCAAAGGGGAAATCTTTTAAATACCCTTCATAATGGCAAGCTATTGGTCACTCTTAGCTATAACGACCATCAACTCATCGATTCGGCGGTTATCAAAGATCAACTGATCAAATACGAATACGACCCCACCTCTAGCAAGCTTGTAAAAGTCACTCACGGCAAGCACTTTAGCCTGGAGCAATCCTACTCCACTAGAGGCCTGATTGAATCAGAGAGTTATATTATTAATGATAGAGAGTACTCTTATGATCACAGCTATGACCCCAGAATGTACCTGTCCGCTTCCGAGTTTACTTCTGATCAAAGAAGCCCTTCTCACTTAAAGAACCGCTCCTATGTCTATCGCTACGATGATGATGGCCTCATCGAATCCTTTTCTAAAGACTCTTCACCTCAGAATCTTGATCGAAAACTTGATGCTTTTCAAAGGGCCATCCAAGTTGGTGACAAGAAATTCACTTACGGTGCCAATGGCAGGATTCAAAGAGTTTCACGAAAGGGAGAAGTCCTAGCAAACTACTTCTATGATGAAGATAATAACCCCATACTTAAAGTCTATAAGTCTGGATCAAAAGAAGCTCATCTTGGTGATACCTTTATGAATGATGAATTCATTTTGAGCCCCTTTAAGATTCGAAATCGCGTGGTTGGTTATTTTAAAAATAATCAGTTCGTTCCAGTAGAAACTAACTTGCAAAGTACCTTTATCAATAACCAAAATTCTAAGACCACCAGTATCCCCTCTCCGTATGGTGAGAGGATGAAGCGAGAGAAGGCTACCTCGGAGATTATTGACTTTGCTCTTAAGGGTTATGATGCTGATATTGAAGCGGTTCGCATGGGGCATCGATATTATGATCCGAAGACTAAGCTGTTTTTGACAGCTGATAGGTATTTTTTAGGGAATTTTGCCAAGATGATTGAGAGTCCTGTGGAAGGGAATCTTTTTGGTTATGCTGGGAATAATCCTTTAAGTTATGTTGATCCAAGTGGAGATGTATTTCTTACAGTCGGTATCGTTATGGGAGCGACAGCATTGATTTCTGGGGGATCAGTAATGTATGCAAATTATAAAGCCAAAAGACCTCTTACAACTAATCTAGGAAAGGTTGCTGCGATCACAGCTCTACCAGTGGCCATTGCGGCAGCGCCAGCAGTGGCCTCTTTTGCTGCCCCTAAAATTGCATCTGCCACTGCAGTAGTTACAGCAAAGTATCAGGCAGCAGCTACAGGCGTTGGAATGCTCTATGCAAGAAACCCGGAAATGGCTAAAGAAGCTTTAGATAGTTCTGTAAGTCTAATCGAACAGGTATTCTTTGATGGCAATGGGTCAACGCCTTCTCCACCTTCGAATACTTTTGAATACATATATTTCGCTGCCGAGAAAGGAGAAGAGATTGGATCAAAGATTAATAAATACATATCGAATGAAGTAAATAATGGGAAGTAATAGATGATTGCATTTATAAAAAAACTCTTTACTTCAGCATTCCCATCTGGATTGCTAACACTCTTTCTTCTTTCTGACCTCGGCAGAAATTTCCACTACACCAATAGGAGAAGTATGCATATTGATAACAAATGGGAAGCTATAACCATTTTTATTTCAGTTACATTATGCATATATTGGTTATTGTTTATAAGATACAAAAATTTAAAAGACTCACCTCTTCAGAAGGATCAAATTTCTAATGATGATTCAGAGGTATGAAAACCTCTTAAGGTACGTGGTTAAGGGCAATTGCATCTAATTCCCAATTCCCACGCCATAGAGAACCTTAAACAAGTACTCTTTTTGCCAGCAACATTTTAGTCTTTTCCCATTTATACTTCTTTTGGAACTCGTTTCTTTCTTTATCAGGTTTAGACAAAACTTTCTTAGTAAAGACATATTCT
>CALHBL010000207.1 GCA_937930825.1 uncultured Bacteriovoracaceae bacterium | reverse complement strand
GACTATAATGAGAATGAAGTCATGGTCGTAAAATTTAGTGGGCAGTACCCCTTTCATAAGCATGAAACTACTGACGACTTCTTCTATGTCATTGAAGGGGAAATGATGATCGATATAGAAGGGAAGCCTTCCCATCTTGTTAAGGCAGGTGAATTATTTATCGTCCCCAAGGGCGTAGTTCATAGGCCTCGAGCTGAAAAAGAGGTTAAAGTTCTATTAATTGAGCCTAAAGGTGAATTAAATTCAGGTGACTCAGATCGAGAACCAGCAGCTAAGAGACGCATTTAATACTCTAGGTGGTGCTTAGTTTTCCATTCCTTCGCAGTTATAGGCCTCATCACCAAATTCTAGAGCAGACTGATCCACATCATATGATGCTAAGAAGGTTCTTCTTCCGAAGAGAGATTTTCTCCAAATTTTCAAGGTTGCCTTTGCTGTCACACTCTCAAGGGCCCCAGGGACATAGCCCTTATCTGTTGGAATGAGAAGATTGAAGAAATTTTCAGCTTCGTCTTTGAGACTTAGTTCAAAGGCAAGGCTCTTATCAGCGCCTGTTATTTTAAATTGAGTGCAGTTATTGGATTCAATTTTATAATGGGAAAGCTTATTAAGAGGGGATACTCTGATCACTCCAACTGGAGTTCTGATTGCTAGTAGAAATGCTGGAATATCAACACCAAGAAGTTTTATCTTCCCACCTGCGCCCGAAATATAAACTTCTTGTTCTTTGTCCATGACGTCCAGCCAATACCAGTAATGAGGAAAGACCTTGCCCCAATTCTTTTCGTGGTGAAAGGTCGCCATACTCTGAATATCAAGGTCATGCTTTGGAGAGTGTATTGTATAATGAGCTCTTCCTCCCATATCATTGACATGCCACTGAGTAGGAAAGAACTTAAAGTTAGCGGCCATTCCTGCAGGAGTGGGAATTCCGCTGAACCTACTTGTTGGCCATGGGATTCTGTCTTCTTTAGATAGAGACCAGGTTGAAGTGATGTGGGTTCCTTCAAGTTTAATATTTAACCCTCTATTATTCACATAACCTATAGTTGGAATTATTAATTCATGGCCATGATCAAGACTATTATTTAAATATACTTCATCGATTTTTCTTTGGTGAAGTATGGGGGATTTACCTTCTTGTTTAATAATAATAGAGACGTAGCCATTCTTGATGCCAGGTCTTGTTAGGCCATGAGTATTATAGGCCGTGGTGATAACTGTCACAGCGGTCTTATTCTTCCTATCAACGAAGCGGTGATACCAACCCTCGAAGAAACCATTTTGACCATTTCGCCACTGTATATTCATAAAATTCTTTCTCGCCGCTACATTTTGGCTAAAGGAGCTGGCCTGAAGAGGAGTGGCCAATGCAATAAATATAATTGAGATAATGATGAAGTTTCGTTTTTTCATTTGGGCCTGATCCTGTGGTGCTGTTTTCAACACTATTATAGAAGGGCCAAGGGAGTAATAAGTGTAACGTGTAATTCTTATAGATAGAGCTAAGTTTTTTGGTACAGAGCGGAATTTGTAGGGCCAATAAATGATAAGGGTTGAAGTAAGTATCTCAAGCTTGTGTCCACTTTAGTGGTCACTTGAATAGAATGAAGAAAATGAATGTCGCTTCTAAGTTACTGAAATAATGTCTTTAGTTACGCTTCAAGTTAGATATTGACTCTCAATTGAGTAAATCAATTATAATAGTGAAGCGTACTTTTAATATTTCAATTTAGAGGGGAAGAGATGATGAAGAAATTAATGGTTTTGGCATTTATAATAACTTCTTTTAGTGGTTTTGCTCGTGGAGACCGAGAGAAGAGAAAAGAAGAGATGAAGTCAATGAGTCAAGAAGAGAGACAGGCCTTCAAGGCAGAAAGGCAGGCTAAGCGCCAAGAGCGTTACGATAATGCTTTCGCTGAAAAGAAAGCTCAAATGGATGAGCGTAAAGCAAAAAGAGAAGCTCGTAGAGCTGCTCGAAATTGAGCCTGGTCCATTGAAGCGTCACTTAATTTTTAAGCAACCCGGTACCTAGCTCATTTATTTGTTCTTGGGTTTGGAGCCGGGCTTCGCTAGAATTTCAACATAGAATGATTCAGCTTCTTGCTCAAGATAGGTGTCCATCGTTTTACCTATATCATTAGGATGAACTCTCTGAGCATCAGTTTCATTTAAACCTATTCGGCAATCAAAGTCCCAAAAGTCCATTTTTTCGGGCAGATCTTTTTTGCGCTCACGAATAAAGTACTTCTTAATTTCACTCTTAATGCGATCGAGCTGTCTGGCCGGTTTATGTCTTGTTTCGGTTATTGTAAATGTCTTCTTCATTATGTCCCTGTGTCAGTGCTGTAGAGTTGATTCCACTCTAACTACTTAGCATACAAAGGAGCTAGGTGGCCAAGCCCATAAAGTCACGGGCTTGGCCTTAAGTTAAGAATTACTTGGTTGGATTGACAACTGATCCACTGAAAAGAACAGCTTGGGTATTTCTATCCACTATGGCAAAAGAAAAGGCCCTGTCTAGAGTGAATTCTCTTGTTGGTCTTGGGAGGATAGATGTTGCTCTGACTGCACCAATGACTGTGATTGCTGCCGCTTTAATCCCTTTTTCATCAAGCTCGATTTTACTATCTTGTTTGATAAATCCCACTTTTGATTGGTCTGATCCCTCTTTTTCCATTTTTCCGAAATTGACACCATCTTGAAAAAGAAAGTTTAGTCCCATCTCTTTAGTAATTTCAGCATTAACTTTAAGTGTTGTCGAAGTTGCAAAACTAAACTTTGGCATTGTAACTACTGTATTCTCAACTGGAACCCTTGAAACTAACTGGGGAAGAACAATCTTCTTAAGTTCTGTTTGAAAGAAGTTTAACTGAGCTTCTTTAAAGTTAGCACTTTCCTGGGGAAGATAAGCTACAAAGGCAAGGTCAGTACCTGGCTGATCTGAACTAAGTTGAATCGCTACCATTTCTGCACCATCAGTAAGCTTCATTCTATTAACATATTGAGTAGACCTCATCATTTCAGCATCGGCCTTTGTTCCATCGAGAAGCGCAAAGCTAGGGGAGTTCTCTTTCAAAGTGTGAAAACCCTTACTCCAATTTGCCTCTAAGTAGGTGGCGTTCATAATGATCCAGAGTAAATCTTTAACTTCATCATAGTTAAGAATATTTTTGATGAGACCATTGGTTCTGTCTTCTCCCCACTGATTAATTTTTAGAGTTGTGCTCTTCTCTTTGAAATCAAACTCATAAGCATCTACGTTGTAGAATTCTTTAACTTGAGACTTAAAATCCTCTGCAAATTGAAATCTTGCTCCATCAGTTGCACCATTTGTGTTCCAGATACTATTTTGACTTGAAATTACGGCAGGAGTTAAATACCTGTTGTTTTGAGTCATTTCGTCTTTTTGTTCTTGTGTGAAATTTAACTCAGTAATAAGTTGCTTGCTTGAGCTATTTACATCTTTAAGACTTGATTTAAAAAAGCTACTAAGCTGATCTTTTGTTGTCCCTTCTGCTCCATTAGCAAGAACTCCTAAGGCCTGCTTCATTGAAACCGCAGATACCATAAAGTTGGTCGGGGCTTCCTGAGTTTTTACTACGGCCGATGCTAGTTGTTCTCCTACTAGGTTGTTTACTGATGAGAGATTGTTTTCATTGGCCCAAGCTCCACCTATGAGTGAAGAGGTGATTAAGATTGTTTTGATAGAATTTCGCATTTGTTTCTCCTTTAGTTAAGTTGAGGTGAAACTAGCTGATTGATTTACTCGTATATAGGTTAAATTAATTAATTTATATCATTTCAATTAATAAAATAATTAACTTAGTGTATAAGCTTTTGAATTTAAACGGTATTTCATGCGTTGGAGACCTCTCTTATCTTGAGCAGAGCTCCGTTTTAGTTGGTAATTTTTACAAGGCCAATAGGGTTCTTAATGACGCGCTGCTATAACTTGTCACCCAATTAAATTTTGTCAGCTTGAATATGACAGGCCTTATGACAATAGAGCTAGCTAGGCACAAACGCTTAGTAGAGGATAGAACTGTGAAGAGTTTAAGTAGAATCTTTATTTTATGTATTGCTTTATCTAATATCAATTCTGTCATGGCCACTAAGGTTGTCTTCCTTGGTGACTCTAATACTGCCTTAACTTACCTGAACCCAAAAAATAATCCAGAAATCAAAAAAGACTTTCGTTTCACTAGTCTAGTGAAGAAGTACCTTCCGAATATAACAACTGTAAACTCTGCCGTTGGAGGAGCAAAGACTGCTGACTTTCTTCAAGGAGGGAAGTTCTTCTCGCCTATGCAAAATCGTGGCTGGGATAAGAAGGGTGATATTTATGTTATTTGCTTTGGTCTCAATGACGCCCCAAGAGACCTAAAGGGTTTTTACCGAACGCAAGAGTCTGTTCTTAAGAAGTTTGAGAGTGAGACTTGGAAATTAATTACACTTGTTCTGCGATACAACCCAGGTGCAAAAGTAGCTTTAATGACTAATGTTCCTCTTAATTTTGATCAAGAAGACTTTCAATATAATAGAGAAGAAATCATCGATAGTTATGATGATGTGTATAGAGAAATAGGAGATAGTAGTCCACTAGTAGATCTAATAGATGTTAATTACCATCTAAAGTGGAGAATAATTGAAAACCATAAGGATTTAAGAATCAGACGTTTTGTAAAGCCAGTTCTAGACAAGTCAATGGACAATTCCTTAATTGCCACTAGTATGCCTGAAAAATTATGGAAAACTAATATCCACTATAATAAGAACGGCTCTAAATATGTTGCAGAATTCCTAGGCTCTACTTTGCTTGATTAAGATACTTTCGAGCAAGCATACGCTGACGATTATCTAGGTTCATTTCCTTGCCATCAATCCAAATCCTTTCAGGGTTGGCCATTGGCTCAAGTGGATCAGCGTTCCATAGGATGAAGGTTGCTACCTGATTCTTTTCTAATTTGGCAAACTGCTTTTCTAATCCATAAATCTTTGCCGGATTCATAGTAATTGCTTGAAAGGCCTTTTCATATGAGAGACCATTAGCGACGGCCATGCCTGCAGACTGTCTAATCCTTCTGGGAAATGTGAACCATTGATGGGCAGTAAGAGCAATTTCAACTCCTTTATCATCCAAAGCGGCAGCGAGATCATCGCGATTTTGAATATGAGAAAAGCTGTGTACGGTCTGGTTTGTTGCATTGAGGATGACGGGAATCCCTAGTGCCTTAAGCTCATCGGCCTTCATCCACGCCTCTGCTGCTCCATACAAGACAATATTTAATTTTAACTTTCTCTTTTTCATCTCTTTAACAAAGCCAATGAGATTCGAGATCTCATCATAACTATTTGCTGCCATAACAAGAGGCAATTCACCTTTAAGAACTGGCATAAAGGCTTCTAATTCATCAGCAGCAAACTTAAGATCTCTTAAACTGCCTTTGTTATAATTCTTTTTATTTCGTTGATAGAAGAGCGCTTCGTTAACAAAGTCCCGTAGAGTTTGCCAAAGTTTGGAGTAGTGATGACCAAAGTGATCTTTGGTTTGAGCACTAACGGAGCCATACATGGCAGTATTGGGAATGAGTCCAAGTGAGGGAGAGTCAGTAAGTTTAAAAAAGAAGCCTTTGCCAGAAATCATTCCTCTACTAGGAATCGCCATGGTGTAAACAACTCCTTCAGTCCTTTCTATAGGGATTCTCGATGTTTGAGAATTAAAGGCATAATGAGATTCCAAACTTGGATTTATACTACTGCCCCTTACCGAAATATTCTTTGTTGAATCAACGGAGCCCACTTCAAGGAGTCCAAGAAAGGAAGCCGATTCAAAAAGGCCTGGAGTGAGTATTTTTCCTGCACCATCAATGAGATTTAAGCCTTTTACTTTCTTATAGTCTTTAAAGATGCCAGTAATCTTTCCCTTTGTAATAAGGACATCATGCTCAAGCAATCGCTCTCCACTTGATTTAAGGATAGTCACATTTTGAATAAGAAAATTACTATCGACTTTGGTCACTAGCTTTGAATGTTCTTTGCTAATTAATTCTAGAGTCTCATCTTGCGATGGAGCTTTACTATCTCTTGAGCCAAGACCAATCTTGCGATTTCCAATTTCAAAGTCACTTGTAGGGACAATCTCTTTCTTGCGATCAAAGACTATATGGCCATCGATTAAAACCTGATCAGGTTTTGCGTAGACTGATAAGGGGTGGCGATCCCAAATAACAAGATCGGCATGCTTTCCTTTTTCTAAAGAGCCAACTTGCTTCTCAATCCCGAGGGCCCAAGCTGCATTGAGAGTAATCCAGGCCATGGCCTGTTGCTCATTGGTCATTATTCCTAAATCTTTACCGGCCTTAATAACTTTTGCTGCTTCATGATTGAGGTGGCGGATATCTTCAGATGAGTCAGAGTGAATAATTGTTTTGACTCCATACTTTTCAGTAATGGCCGCATTAGCCGATGTCGCATCATAGGCTTCCATCTTAAAGCCCCACCAGTCGGCCCAAGTTGAAATGCCTGCCCCGTGCTCTGCCAATTTCGTGGCTATTTTATAACCTTCAATGGCATGGTGAAAGGAGCGAACCTTAAAACCAAACTTCTCCGCAATATCCATCATAAGAGACATTTCATCTGCTCGGTAGCAGTGGATGTGCACTAGGATTTCACCATTAATGACCTTTCTTAGAGTTTCTAGTTTGGCATCGACTATAGGAGGTGTTGGTGCGTCTCCAATTTTCTTAAGTGTGTTTGCCTTAGCTTTGTCGTCCTTAGTACTATCGCTCTTGGCTGTCTTTTTTTCATTCTTTTCGGTCTGCGCTCTTCTATCATTCCAGTGGAGAAGATCCCTCTCATATTTAATCCACTGCTGGTTGTATTCAAAAGCTTTTTGATAGGCTTTATTATAGCCAGCGACATTTCCCATCCTTGTTCCAGGTCCACCTTTCTCCCCATAGACTCGCTTAGGGTTTTCTCCACAGGCCATCTTTAAACCTTGAGGAGCTCCCACAAAACGCATCTCCCGAGCGCTGAGGCGAAGCCTCATTTTTGCCGTAAACGAGCGACCACCAAAGAGATTGGCAGAGCCTGGTAAGACTTGAATCGTCGTAATGCCACTAGAGAGGGCGCGCCAAAGAGCAGGGTCTTGCGGCCAGAAACTATTTTCGGCCCATACCTCAGCAGTATTGGGGCCAACGGCTTCATTGCCATCTGAGTGGGCCTTTACACCTGGGTGGGGATAAACACCCATATGAGAATGGGTATCGATAATACCAGGAGAAATGATCTTTCCTTCAGCAGAAATAACTTGATCAACTTCGAGCTCTGGGGCATCTCCGGCGCCCAGATCCTTTATATTACCATCCTCTAGGAGGATCCATCCTTTATCAATTGAGGGACTAGACACTAGAACTAGGCGAGCATCTTTTATCAGTATAGACTTCTTATTGGTATCTCTTGGATCATCTGCTGGTTCTATAGGTAAGCTTACTTCCTTTAGAGGTGTGGGTTTTTCTTCTTTGTCTTTTGGCCCTTTGCCATTAGAGCAAGAGAAACAAACTAGAAGAATAAGGGGGAGTAAGCTTTTCATTGAAGTGCCTTTAACGCTGAATGATATTTCGGCACCACTTTATTATAACAGCAAGGCATATGAAAA